>JACKCX010000006.1 GCA_020633795.1 Erysipelotrichaceae bacterium
GGTATTGTTGTCACACATATAGACGTAATCGGCATCTTGATCAAATTTGACATTTTTTAAATCAGGGATGCGCTTAAAACCTTCCGAGGCTCCATCGGCAACAACATTCACTTGCGCAAATAATTTTGTATCTTGAATAACTTTCTTTGTCCACACACCAGTATTGATGAGATCAACTTTTCCCGTAAAGGCAAAATTCATTGGAATCATACTAAAACCTAAAGTTGCCCCACCTTGAAGAAAGATGACTTTATAGTTATCTGGAATACCGATCAATTTTCTTAAATCAGCCTCAGCTGTATCAATGATGTTTTGATAGAATTTGGAACGATGTGACATTTCCATAACCGACATGCCTGATCCATCTTTATCAAGCATTTCTGCAGCGACTTGTTCTAGAACTTCTTCGGGCAACATAGCGGGTCCGGCTGAGAAATTGTAGATTCTGTTTTCTTTCATATTGAAATCTCCTTTTCTAAATAAATATTAACCTCTAATGCTTTTAGCTTCGAGATAATAACGTTTTTCTGATGCGTGTCCCATTGAAAAACTTTTTCGCGGTAGAACAGCATCTTGACTGACAAAAGCAAAAATATCACTTTTACCTAAGGCTGGCATATTAATAGCGACAGAATTCCTATGTTCATTAGCAATATTAATTAAAGATGATTCATCATGAATATAATCGACTGTTGTTTGTGGATGATCTTTTAAATACTCATCGATGAATGATTGAACAATTTTATAAGTTTCTGCCACATTTGCTGGAGTTTTGATGGTTTTTTTACCATTAATTTGATCAAATGCGTAACATTCACAACATGGGCCGTCGCAGACTGCTGATAACTTTTTTTCGAAATTTGGATCAACGTTATAAAGGATGCGATGAATCGGCTCAAAGTTGATTCCTTGATCGTAGACATTATTGACTTCCACAAGGGCAAATCGAGCGGGATGATGGCACTTTTCTTCCGCAGTTAAACTAGGTTTTATTTCTTCCCAATAGGCTTTGGCTGTCGCTAATGAATGATTGCCATCACCAACGATAAAATTTAACCCATTATTATTTCTATTATACAATTGCTCAAATAAATTAATTACGGCTTGAGTATCAGTGATTTTGTAACCGCGTAGATGACCACCATTTTGATTTAATTCAAAATCATACAAGAGAGGAAGATTATGTCTTTTTTCATAGAGAGGTTCGACGATGGTTTTTTGTGGATCATCAAACAACAATAAAATATGAGGAAGTTCAATAGGAGCATCATGTCGTATTTTTAAACGAGGCGGTATTCTCTCAACAATTGTTGCTTCGCTCGCTTTTATTGAACATTTTGTCCCTTTTAAATAAGAATAATCCTCGAGATCAATTGCTAAAATTAAACCTAGACGACGAGTGTGATAATCAGTTATTCTTTCAACCAAAACAAAACATGGACCAATATCCTCTAAAATGCCTTTATCCAAATATTTTTTAATATTGGAATTAATTTTATTAACATATTCAATATTATCGCAGCATTCCAAGTAGGCTTCTGGAAAAATCATATGAAAGGTTGATGGTTTTTCTCCAATGGTCTTTTTTAAATCATCCCAATATTGTTTTTGGCTCGTAAATTGATCGCAGGCAATAACCGCATAAGCGGTCATATCTGTGCCTTTTTTGGGAAGTAAAATATGAGGAACCCTAATGGTGGTAAATGACATGATTAGCAAACACCTTGTGCCAACATGGCATCTAACACTTTGATAAATCCAGCAATATTCGCACCAAGAGCTAAATTACGAGGTTGATTAAATTGAACCGCGGTTTCGTAGCATTGAGCAAAGATGTTTTTCATGATAACTTTTAATTTCTCATCTACTTCTTCAAAAGTCCAAGAGAGGTGCATAGCGTTTTGGCTCATCTCTAAACCTGAAACTGCCACACCACCAGCGTTGCTGGCTTTACCAGGACTGAATAAAATGTTGTTTTCATTAAAGAATCGAATAGCTGGTAAATCACAAGGCATATTCGCGCCTTCAGCGACCACATAGCAGCCATTGTTCTTTAATTGTTGGGCATTCTCTAAATTGATTTCGCCTTGAGTGGCGCATGGCATAGCGATGTCACAAGGAACATTCCATAAATCACGCGAAACATTGCTATGTTTAACATCAGGGTGATTTAAAACATAGTCTTTAGTGAATTCACCTTTGTTTTTAGCGAGTTCGATAATCTCTTCGACATAAAGACCTTGAGGATCACTAACATAACCGTTAATGTCACTCATTCCAACAACAATCGCTCCAAGTTCAGAAGCTTTCTTCAAAGCCATTGAACCAACTTTACCTGACCCAGAAATAATGACTTTTTTGCCTTTAAAATCAGTGTGAAGATAAGTTTTCAATATCTCTTCAACAAAGTAGCAGAGACCATAGCCTGTAGCTTCTGGGCGGCCTAATGAACCACCATAGGAAACATTTTTACCAGTGAAGACTCCACCCCATTCGTTACGAATTTTTTTATATTGTCCAACCATATAGCCAATTTCACGCGCCCCAAAACCTAAATCACCGGCGGGAATATCAGTATTTGGTCCAATATAACGATAAAATTCATCCATGAATGATTGACAGAATCTCATCACTTCATTGTCGCTTTTCCCGCGTGGATCAAAATCAGAACCACCTTTACCACCGCCCATTGGTAGGCCGGTGAGGCTATTTTTAAATGTTTGTTCAAATCCTAAGAATTTGAGAATGGAAAGATTGACGGACTTGTCAAATCTCATGCCCCCTTTATAAGGTCCAATCGCGGAATTGAATTGCACGCGATAGCCTGTGTTGACACGAATTTTGTTTTGGTCATCAACCCAGGGAACACGAAATTGAATTATTCTCTCTGGGACAATAATTCTTTCGAGGATAGCTTTTTGTTCAATACGAGGATCCTTTTCCACTAAAAAGTCCATTGAATCAAAGAATTCCTCAACCGCTTGAATAAATTCTGGTTCATTACTGTACTTGCTTTTGACCCCAGCCAAAAGCGCATTCAAATAATCACTTCTATACATTGTTTTTCCTCCTCTTGTTTGTCGGAAAAGAAAAAAATATCCCCCTTGGGACAAACACTACAAAATATAGTACGAGATGTGTAATATGCACATAAGAAACTATGAATAACTTATCATGTTAGGAAATTTTTTACAAGACAATAAAGCAAGAAAACAGTTAATAGTAAAGACAGCATAGCTGTATTTATATCATTTATAGATTTTAATGAATGATTGTCGAAATATAGATGCCAATAGAATCAAAGATTGGCATCATGTCAACAGCGGTATTAAAGACGAGATGATCTAAAATCGTCTTGATTCCAATACCGATTAAGATGACACCACCAATAATTTCCGCGATAGCGAATTTGCCTTTAAGGAGATGATTGATACCACCGCCAAGAAAAATGCCAATAGCGGAGATGATAAAAGTAACGAGGGCAATGATTCCGGTCTCAACAAAAATTGACCAATCAAAATTATTTGCGACTAATCCCATCGTCATTGAACATAGAGTAACACCAATAATCAAAGCGTCGATGCTTGTGGCGATGCCTTGAAGGAATACTTCTTTATAGGAAAACATCTTTGGTTTAGTTTGTTCTGGTTTAGCAAGAGCTTTAATACCATCAAAGAGCATTTTGCCACCGATGAGAGATAAGAGAATAAAGGCGACCCAGTGATCAAAATCGCGAATATAAACATAGAAAATATTTCCAATAAAATAACCGATTAAAGGCATTATGCCTTGCATTAAACCAAATGTGATAGCGATGATAAGAGCTTTTTTCTTATTGAGATTACAGATAGATAGACCATTGCAAATGGAGACCGCAAAAGCATCCATTGCTAATCCAATACCGATAAGAAGAATTTCCCAAAATGCCGTCCAAAATACATTCATAACCTTTACTATTTTATAGTTTTAACTGATATTTACAATAAAAAAGACGAATTATTTCGCGTTTTAAAAGTATGCTAACTCAATAATTCTTTCGATTATCAATACTCTGATATTCGGCATATAGTTTTAAACAAGCTTGACGATCGAGTTCAACAACTAATTTTTCTCTCTCCCCTGGCTGTTGCATTTGATAAAATTTAGCATCGCGAAAACCAATTTTTTCCGTGTCCATGATATTGCAACCATAGTAGACTTTTTCGATGTTGGCCCATAATATGGCTGACATGCACATTGGACAAGGCTCACCAGTGGTGTAAATTTCACAACCACTTAAATCAAAAGTTTCTAATTTTTTGCACGCTTTATGAATCGCCATCATTTCTCCATGACAAGTTGGATCATTATTTTTAATCACTTGGTTATGAGCTTTGGCAATCACTTCACCATTTTTAACGATAACCGCTCCAAAAGGCCCACCATGTCCAGCACGGATCCCTTTTCTTGCTTCAACGATGGCCATTCTCATAAATTTATTCATATAGCGTCTTTCTATGAATCACTACTGTAATAGTGAAACACTATTTTAATTATAGCTATTTTCGTTTCTTCTAACATAAGATTTAAGCGCACAAATTGCAAAAAATGATAAAAGTATCTATATTTAATGCATGAAATTATTTGAATCTGGTGAAGACTATTTAGAGAGAATTCTCATACTAAAAGATAAACTTGGTCATGTGAGAAGTATTGACATCGTTAACGACATGCATTTTTCTAAGCCTTCCATCTCTATCGCGATGAAAAAATTAAAAGAAAATAATTATATTATCATCGATTCCGAAGGTTTTATTACTCTCACAAAAAAAGGTGAAAAAATTGCCGCCAAAATCTACGAAAGACATATTTTATTAACCAAATGGCTCGTTTCCCTGGGAGTAGAAGAAGAGGTGGCTCGTCAAGATGCCTGCAAAATCGAACACGATTTATCGGATGAGACATTCGCCGCCATAAAGAAAAATTTTCAATAAATTAATCAATAATTTATGCATTTTAAAGTGTCTATGATATAATCTAGGCACTTTTATTTTAGGAGGTCATTAAGATGATTAGCAAAAAATTAGCCATTGATGTCTTAAATGCATCCTTAGCCACAGGCGCGGATTATGCTGAAATCTTCTATGAAGATAGCACTTACTATTCCGCTTCACTCGAGAATGGAAAAGTTGAAACTTCTTCTTCTGGTTCTCTCTGTGGTGTCGGTCTGCGTTTATTGAAAGAAAATCAATGCGTTTATGGATACACTAACGATTTATCCAAGAAAGGATTATTGGCTTTAGCCGATTCATTAAACAAATCATTTCATGGTGAGAGACTCATCACAGTGAGCAAACTCGAAATGATCAGATGCAAAAACCGTAATCCCGTCATCAAAAGTTATAATAATCTTCCCCGTGAAGAAAAAATCGCCCTTGTTAAAGAAGGCATTGCTGAAATTGAGAAAGACAAAGATCCGCGAATTGTTCGTTATATCGGATTTTTCCTTGATAACCACCGCTTTGTTGCTATCTTTAATTCCAAAGGGAAATGGTTCAAACGCGATAGTGAATTTGGCCGCTTAGGTTATAATGTTATCGCCGCTGATAAAAATGGTTTTGAAACCTCTTTTGAAGGCCCAGGTTGCCAACAAGATGTTTCATATTTTAAAACAAAGATTAATGTGCGCAAAGTAGCTCGCCAAACAGCGGATACCGCTTTGAAAATGTTAACCGCAAAGGAATGCCCATCTGGCAAAATGCCCGTTGTCATCGGCAATGGTTGGGGTGGTGTTTTATTCCATGAAGCTTGCGGACATCCACTTGAAGCTTCCGCCGTCGCTAAAGGTCTCTCTTGCTTTAGCAATAAACTAGGAGAGATGATTGCTTCTCCCATTGTTACCGCTATTGATGACAGCACTATTCCACAAGAATGGGGCTCCATCGACATTGATGATGAGGGGAATCTTGGAGAGAAACGCGTTCTCGTGAAGAATGGCAAATTAATCAATTTCATGATTGATGACTTTAATGGTCGCCGCATGGGCAAACCAGGTAATGGTGCTTGCCGTCGACAGAATTATCGTTACTGCCCAACTTCAAGAATGAGCAACACATATATTGCCAATGGCAAATCAACACCAGAAGAAATCATTGCCTCTACTAAATTAGGACTATATACCGTTGGATTTAATGGTGGTTCAGTTGATCCGAGCACTGGTGAGTTTAATTTTGGTTGTTCTGAAGCTTATATCATCCGTGATGGCAAAATCTGTGAACCAGTCAAAGGTGCCACATTAATTGGTCATGGCGATGAAATCTTAAAGAAGATTGATATGGTTGGTAATGACCTGGCTTTTGGTCAAGGCAACTGTGGTGCTTCTTCTGGAACCATCAAAACAAATGTCGGCCAACCTACGATTCGCATTAGCGAAGTGACTGTCGGGGGCCGAGGAGGAGAATTAAAGTAATATGAAGTACGATAAGTTTTTTAAATTAGCAAAAGAAGCTGGAATTGAAGAAGCCGAACTTTATATCAGCCAAAAATACGAAGTATCAATCTCTTTATTCCATGGCGAAATTGATAACAATTCCGTCAATAATGGTTTTACCATCTTGGCTCGTGGTTCTTATAAAGGTAAATTTGGAACCTCTTCTTGCGATGTTTGGAACAATGAAAAGGCCGCCTTTTTAGTCAATGAAATTGTCGCTAATGCTAAAGTCATTGAAAATGAAGATCCAATTTTCATCTTCAAAGGAAGCGAAAAATACAAAAAAGTCAATTGCTACAATAAAGATTTAGCTGATATCTCTCTTGATACCAAAATCGCTAAACTCCATGAATTAGAAAAGGCGATTCGCGCTTACGACAAGAGAATAGTCGAAGTCCAAATGGTGGAATATAGCGAAAACATGAGTTCTGTCACATTGATTAATTCATATGGCTTAAAGCTCACTCAGAAATCGAATTATTTCGTTTATGTCGGTGCCGCTATCGCTAAAGAAGGCGAACAAGTTAAAAGCGCATATGATTTAATCCTTGAAAATGACTTTGCTAAAGCTGATATGTTAGCACTTGCTCAACAAGTCGGACAAAAGGCTGTCGATCAATTAGGAGGAGAGGCTTGTGAATCGAAAGTGTATCGAGCGGTCTTATCTCCTGAAGTAGTCGCCGATTTATTAAAAGTTTATATCGGACGAGCTTCAGCCGAAGAAGTGCAAAAGAAATCTTCTCTTTTCATCGATAAAGTGGGGCAAAAGATTGCTTCAAGCAAATTAACTATCGAAGAACGTCCTCTTCAAAGAAATATTTTCGCTCGTTGGTTTGATGATGAAGGCGTAGCCACAAAAAATAAATTCATCGTTAAAAATGGCGTTTTGCAAGGATATTTATATAACTTAACAACCGCTAAAAAAGATGGAGTGGAGACCACTGGAAATGGTTACATTGAAGGCGGAAAAATTGGTATTGATACAGCTTTTATTTCCATGAAATCTGGCAAAAAATCACAAGATGAACTCTTTAGTGAGGTTGGAAATGGTGTTTATATCACAGAAGTTTCTGGTCTTCACGCTGGGATGAATCCACAATCTGGCAACTTCTCTTTGCAATCAACTGGTTTCTTGATCAAAGACGGCAAAAAGGATCGCGGATTGGATTTAGTAACAGTCTCTGGTAATTTACTTGATATCTTTAAAGATATTCAAGTGGTTGGTGGCGATGTTAAAATCTTCCCATCAGCGGTTTCTTGCCCAAGTGTTATTATTAAAAAAATTACCGTTTCTGGCAAATAATTTCCCAACATAATTTCTCATAAAAACAACGGAATATATTATTTCGCTGTTTTTTTATAGTACAAATTATTAAGTAAGTGAGATAAGATATGCGGGTACGCATTTATTAAGAATACTAATATACTAATAGTAAGGAGACTCTTATCATGAAAACCAAAATCACCAAAACATTCACCAAAGTATTTGTTGCTGGATTTATTTCTATTTTTACTTTTGGCTTAGGAATATCGTTAGCCTCCCACAATAACGCTCAACAAGCCAGCGCTTATTATTCGCAGAGCACAACCTATGAAGTAACCACTCCTTCCACTTACTACACAAGTATTAACGATTCACTAACAGGTAGTTCTTTGCTTAGCTCTTTGCAATCGCTTAATGCATCAAAAAGGAAAAAGACCATTGGTTATAAAACGATGGGCACATCGGCTTCAACCAGTCCCTATGTCTATACTGATTATAACCCTAACGGTACCATTCTTACTGATAGCAAAGGACAAAAATACGGAACATCGTTAGTTAGTTTTTATACTAAAACTCCAATGACTTCTTATAACAAAGAACATGTTTGGCCAAATTCTCGTGGTGGTGACTATGTTGAAAACGACATTCATATGCCTCGTCCAACTATTGAAGCAGAAAATAGCAACCGCGGTAACTCTTTCTATGTTGAAGGTGTCGCTAGCAGTTCTAGTGGCTGGGATCCATACACGGCTGGATATAGTGAAATATCTCGTGGTGAAGCAGCGCGTATCATCTTCTATTGTATGGTTGCGAGTTCATCGTTACATCTTTCTGATGCGACCTATCTTTCCAGCGGAGATTCTGGTTATTCCACCACTATGGGCAAAATCTCTGACATGTTAAAGTGGAATCTTGAGTATGATGTCACAACTTATGAGAACAACCGCAATGATGGAGCGCAGTACCTACAAGGTAATCGCAATCCTTTCATTGATCATCCAGAATATGCTTGTAAAATTTGGGGTGATTTCAATACAACTACCCAAGGCATTTGTTCTTCATATACCACGGCTCCCAACACAATTACTGTGACTCCAGCCTCTTCATCGATTGCTGTTGGTGGAACCACCACCCTCGGCGTCTCGGTTGATACTGGCTCTTCTAATGTCACATGGTCTTCAAGTAACACTTCTATCGCCACTGTTTCTAATGGTGTGGTAACTGGTGTCGCGGCTGGTAGCGTGACGATTACCGCCACTTCCACAGTTGATACTTCCATCAAAGGAACAGCAACTGTGACAGTTAAGGCTTTATCTTCATTGAACGTCAGTGGAACACCTAATATTACCTCTTATACCGCTGGACAATCGTTTGATTCAACAGGTTTAATTGTCACTGCAACTTACAGTGATAGTTCAACCGCTAATGTCACAGCGAGCGTGACCTGGTCTCCTGATCCATTAACAGCCGGAACCACCAGCGTGATCGGCTCATACGGAAACAAGACTGTTTCAGTGTCAGGAATAACTGTTAATAATAACTTAACAATGGAAATTACTAAAAGTAATAGTGGTCTGAGCACAACCGCTTCTAGCTCAAATCAAGTCAAAAGTTACAGCATTAAAAATGGTGCAACTACTTCTGGCACGATGAGTATTTCATGGGGAGCGGGTTCTTATAATAGTTCAACCTATAATGAATTTGCCATTAAAAATGGAACAAAAATACAATCTAACGATTCAACCTATGTCAAGACGATTACGGTCGATTTATATGGATTCTTGAATAGTGCTGTCTATGCAAACGGAAATCTGGTGACAGGAGTTGATGGAACCCCTACTTCAAATGGAAATAGCAAGGTTTTAACTTATACCATTAATTCGACTAATTGGTATATTGTCGGAAATTCAAGCTCCTATGATCAATTCTTCTACTCCATCCTCTTTAATGTCGGAACCGATCCTTCTTTATTGACTCCCGTTACTGGTGTTTCACTCAACGAATCTTCAGTTACTCTTAGTATCAATGATACCTTTACTTTAGTTGCGACAGTTTCACCTAATGATGCTAGTAACAAAAATATCAGTTGGTCATCAAGCGATGAGGAAGTAGCAACGGTAACTGGTGGTGTGGTGACCGCTATCAAAGCTGGCAACGCTATTATCACTGTGACAACGAGTGATGGTTCATTTACTGCCACTTGTGAAATTACTGTTTCATCTGAACCTATCAGCCATGGAGGTTGTGGCGGTTCAATCGCAATCACTTCGAGTCTAATCGCCGTTCTTTCCGCTATCGGCGTGACATTCATTCTTATCAAACGTAAAAAATATTCACGATAAAAGAAAAAAACAACGCTGTGACGATATAGCTTAGTGCTATGTTTAGCGTTGTTTTTGTTTGCTTACTGAATAATATATTCGCTTAGGCCTTCCCAATTTGGATGGGCGTTAATCACTCGCTGCAAGGCTTCGTTAAAGAGTTTCTTTTCGAGAGGTTTTCTCTGTTCAAGAACTCTTTTATAAGCTCTCTTTGATTTCTCAAGAGCGCGATAGCATTCGGAATTAGATTTATCGAGGAGTCCAGACATTAAAATATAAGTTCTGATTGCCCCCATCGATGAATCATCAGAAATCTCTCTTCTTTTTTGCATATTTACATTTTCATCATAATAAATTTGAGCTTCTTCGACTGACTTAGTATATATGTTGATATAAATGATTTGATTTTCAGCATTAGCAACGATTTTTTTTGAGGATTTTTTGTTAGAAACAATATCTTTCAAAATCACTTCTGCTTCGTTATATTTTTCTTCGCTTAGCAACATATAGGCTTTATTTAAATTAATATCGGTGGAGAAATTTGTTTCTTTCTCTTCTTTGAAGTGTTTTTCTTCTTCCTCCTTATCAATTTGCCCTGTGACTTCCGCATAAAGGAGATTATTAAAGGCTTTGCGGTTCTTTCTTGAACCCACGAGTCTTAAGCGATATCCATCTGTCAAACTGTCGAGACGGAAAGGAATGATGTTATAAAAGAGGATCCCCGCTCCTACGACACCAATTGTTAAAATAAAATAGGCCCAATCCAATAATAAGGAATTATTGCTAGCGTTAGTTTTCATCAACAAGAAAGCAAAAATAATAATTACAATTTCGACGCCATAAAATAACGAACCAAAGAGGAGAAATGAAGAAGGATTAGGTTCTTTCTTCGCTTCTTTTTTGGGTAATATTTTTGTTTCTCCAGTTAAACCGTCAAAAGAGGAGAAATGGAATTTAGTCTTACCATTTTCTTTATAGAAATTAAATCCCATCATGTTGACAGAAACAACATCATATCGTCCGATCTTAGCGCCACAAATATGAGCTAATTCGAAAAGAACAGAATTGATAATGACGCCAAGAAAAATAGCGCTGATATAGTAAAGAACATAAAGGAACCAGTTTGAATTATCTAAAACATACGAATAGGTGGCATGAGGCCGAATAGCGAGGAAAAAGTAGGCGACAGCACCGCCTAAAATTACAATCCACGCAAATAAACCAGCAACATCTTCTTTCTTCATAGAACATCCTCCTTAGAGACAGCTTTTGTATATAGCGTAAGCTACCTCTTGATCAATAGGTTTAATGTGATGATCAATCACCCGTGTACCACCATCTGTCAACTTATTAACCAGTTGTTCAATATCAACATTTTCAATTTGTAAATCATGATAATTTTCAGGCATATGAAGAAAATGAAAATATTCTTCTAACAATCTTATACCATTTTTAGCATTTTCGGTCTTATCTTTTAGATGTGAATCAAAAACGTTACGGGCTAATTGATCAAATTTATCCATATCATAGGGCAAATAATATTTAGCCCAGGCAGGGAATAAAACAGCTAACCCTGCCGCATGAGCGACATGAGGATATAAACCACTTAAAGCGTGTTCAAGTTGATGAACAGGCATACCAGTTTTTTTGCCAATACCGGTGATTCCATTATGAGAAAGAGAGGATGAGAGCATCAAAACCGCTCTAGCTTCATAGTCTCTTGGATTGGCCATTACCGTTTTTCCCGCTTTGATGACACTCCTTAATAAACCTTCTGAAAAACCATCGCAAATCTCGTTATCAGCTGATGGTTGGAGATATCTTTCTAATGTATGCATCATAATATCGACAATTCCATAGGCGGTTTGGGTTGGGCTAACAGAAAAAGTTAATTCTGGGTTTTCAATCGCGAAATCCGGTCGAACAAATTCCGAATTAAATCCAGATTTATAAGAAAGGGCGTCGTTTTGAATAACACATGATGTTGACATCTCGCTTCCAGAAGCAGAAATCGTTAAAATAACTCCGATTGGAAGAGCTTGATTGGGCTTCGCAATATGACGATTAAAATCAAAAGCATCACCATTATAATAATAACCTACTGAAATTAATTTAGCTGTATCGATAACTGAACCTCCGCCAACGGCCAACAAGTAATCTGGCTCGTATTCTTTAGCAATTTCAATTCCTTGATACACTAAATCAATCGTAGGATTAGGACGTACACCTTCTAATAATTTATAAGCAATTTTATATTCATCTAAAGATTGCAATACTAGATCGAGAAGACCACTTTTTTTCACCGAAGATTGACCAATGACAATGAGGACTTTCTTAGCCTTCTTTGAAGATAGTATTTCACCAATTAATTGCTCTTTCTTTTTTCCAAAAAAAAGTTTTGTTTTGACTTGAAAATTAAAATCAATCATTTATCTTTTCCTCGCTTTTAAGTAGTTTTTAACGGCTTTTTTCAATGAATCATCCTCTTCAAAACAAAAGCAAGTCATCAAACCTTCAAGTGATTTACTCTTATAAGTCGAGAGATAATAAACGATAGAGTTTGAATAAGCTAAAGCATAGAAACGAGTAATGATTTTTCGATCATTTGGTTTTAGCTTTTTGCTATCGGGAATATCGTCGATAAAACGAAGAATATTTTGATAGCAGACATTGTAAATAAATTCTTGAAAAAGTTCTTTCCCAGCCGAAGAAAGAGTGGCATCAATAAAATTTTTGTTGGCTGTATAATAGGCATAGATGATTTTAACCAACTTTTTGATACTAGTTGCCTCGTCAATTTTTGGAATGCTCTCGTCTAAAAAGACTAGTGTCAAAAGATCATAAATATCATGAAAATGATAATAAAAAGTTTGACGATTTATGTGGCATCGCTTAGATAAAATGGTGACCGAAATGGAGTCGAGGGGGACTTCGGCCATCATGATTTTTAATGTTTCTGCTAAGCGATGTTCTGTTTTCATTTTAAGCGTGCATATTCCTTACTGATTTCGGCACCCACAATCGCGTTATTGATAACGAGATGGATGTTGGATTCTAATGAGTCACCATTCGTTAAATCAACAACCGTTTTTAACAAAAATGGGGTTACTTCTTTGCCTTTAATTCCAAGATTATCGGCTTCTTTTAATGCTTGATTAATGGCATCATTAATTTCTTTTTCATTCATAGCATACTTTTCTGGAATCGGATTGGCAATTAAAATGCCTCCTTTTAAATTGTTAACACGTTTCTCTTTTATAATAGCGGCTGCTTCTTTGAAGGAATCAACTTTATAATCAACTTTCAATCCTGAATGAGGGGTATAAAAAGCTGGTAATTCATCTGTTTGGAAACCTAAAACTGGAACTCCCATTGTCTCTAAATATTCAAGAGTAAGAGGAAGATCTAAAATAGCTTTCGCTCCTGCACATATCACCGTAACATCGGTTTTAGATAGTTCTTGTAAATCAGCGGAGATATCCATTGTTTCTGTCGCACCGCGATGAACGCCACCAATTCCACCTGTGACAAACACTTCAATGCCCGCTTGATGAGCGATAATCATCGTGGCGGCAACAGTTGTAGCGGCCCATAATTTATTAGCGTAAACAACAGGTAAATCGCGTCGAGAAACTTTAATAATTCCCTTCCTTTTTCCGAATTGTTCAATTTCATCAGGCGTCATTCCAACAATAGCATCACCTTCGATGATTCCGATGGTGGCTGGAACAGCTCCATGGAGACGAATGGCTTTTTCCACTTCCAAAGCGGTTTGAACATTCTTTGGATACGGCATTCCATGAGAAATAATGGTGCTCTCAAGAGCGACGACAGGAAGTCCTTTTTCAAGAGCTTCTTTGACTTCGGGATTAATTTTTAACATCTTCTTTAGCTTCCTTCCATAACACAACAAAGTGAGTAAGTATCAAATATAAACTAGCAGAAAAAATAATGAGTAAAACCGTGACAAGATAATTAATTCCCGACATTGAGAGAAAGTTTATTTGTAATAAAACATCGGGGGAATTAGTGAGATAACAATATAGCCCTGAGCCAATTAAACACAAACCAGCAGCAACGCTTAAAACAACAAAGACTGTTTTACGATATCGATCAAAAGGCAAACATACTTGATATAAGACAACAAAGCTCATGACGGTATAAATCAAAACGCACATCGTAATAGCGCTACTAGACGAAGAAAGAACTGTTGTTCCATCATAATCAGGCTGAACACCAGTGAAAATGCCATTTCTTTGAAGAACTAATAGTCCGTATACAGTGAGAAGTGGCAAAATAATCGAAAGAGCGGCTGGGATAGCTTTTTTAAGGACATTTTTAATGAACGAACCTTGGATTTTTTCGCTGTTTTTCTGAAGAGCCAAAAAGAAAGCGGCAACGCCAATACTTAAAATTTCCCAAATATACATGTTATTCGTGATGAATGGGTAGCGAATTGTGGCATCTTTAGTAAGCGATGAGAAAAGAAGAAAAACGGCGGAGAAAAAGAAAGCAAAAATTGTTTTAACAAGGAAAAGTGAAGCCGTTCTTTGCAAATTATTGATAACTCTTCGCCCTTCTCCGACAACATCAGGAAGAACAGAGAAATCAGAATTCATCAAAACGATATGCGAAACATTGCGTGCTGCGTCAGTACCTGACGCCATGGCAATCGAACAATCCGCTCTTTTTAAAGCCAAAATATCATTGATTCCATCTCCTGTCATAGCGACGGTGTTTTTATTTTCTTTTAATGTCTCGATGATAGCTTCTTTTTGTTCAGGAGTGACGCGACCAAAAACCGTATAATAAAGCGCTACTTGCTTGACGTTTTCAATGGTCATGTTTTCTAATGATATATAATTTTCTGCTCCTTCAATGCCAGCTTGTCGTGCAATTTCACTGGTTGTTGAAGCACTATCACCGGAGATGACTTTAATCGCGACACCATTATCCTTAAACCATTTAAATGTTTTGATAGCGTCAGGGCGAATTCTATCTTGAAGCACAACGATGGCTAAAGGAACAACACTCCCTGTTATTTTGGAATTTTTAATGCCCTCTTTTGCTTGTCCAACTACCAAAACACGATATCCCAAAGAAGTATATTCCTCAATTTTTGACATCGTCGCTTTTTGATTAGTTAGATCTAAAAATTCAGCAGCACCAATCACATATGTTTTGTCGCCTTTAAAAGAAGCGGCAGAATATTTATTTTCACTGTTGAAAGGGATAGCGGTGTTGACCCACGACGATAAATCATAAGTAAAATAATTCCGTAAAGCTTTCGCAGTAGCGTTATCGTCTTTTGTGGCGATAATGACATTAGAAATTATTTGAGCAATCTCTTCTTTATCTCTTCCTCCGAGAGGATAGAAAGTTTTTACAGTCATTGAGCCATCGGTAATGGTTCCAGTTTTATCAATGCAAAGAACATTAGTTCGAGCGAGCATTTCGACAGAATAGAAATCTTGCACTTGAGCTTTTTTCTTAGCCAAAGAAATAACCGCCAAAGCTAAGGCTAACGAAGTTAATAGATATAATCCAGATGGAATCATCGCTACCATGGAGCCAGAGATATACTTGATGGATTCCTTAAGTAAATCTGCGGTTTGAAAACTGCCCTGTAGCCAATAGACCACCGCCGTTAAAATTCCCATGATGATAACAAGAGAGCCGATAATGCGAAATAGATACCGCAACGATAATAAAATTTGCGAAGGTGAACGATGAAACTTATTCGCCGCTCCTTGCAGATGTTCAACATAACTATCTTTGCCAACTTTTTCCACTCGTGCAAAAGCTTGACCGCTCACGACAAACGAACCAGAAAGAAGTAAATCTCCAGGCTTTTTAACAACGTCACTAGATTCTCCTGTTAGAAGTGATTCGTTAACAATTAACGGCGCATCTAACAAGATGCAATCAGCGCAAATTTGTGAATCTCTCGCCAGAAAAGTAATATCATCAAGGACAATTTGTTTAATTCCAACTGTTTGCTTCACCTTATCTCGAACCACGACAACTTTTGGTTGAGTAAGCAAACGCAATTTACCCATTAAAACACGGGCTTTTAGATCTTCATACAAACCAATGATAATATTCGGAATGAGAACAAATAAGAAAAATAGTCCCCAGTAATATCCACCCCAAATCATCAAACCAGCAATAGCAAATAAAACAATATTAAAGAAACTAAATACATTATCGAAAAAGATTTGAGCATAGCTCTTTCCGATAGCGATTTTTGTCTTGTTATAAAGTTTTTGCTTAATTCGCTGTTGAACTTGCTGATTAGAAAGTCCCTCTTCAATAGAAGGGGTAAATCTTTCAATATTGCTAATTTTCGTTTTTTTGCTCATAAGATTGTGTATAACTATAATAAAAAACTTGGAATATAAATCCAAGTTTAATTATATAAATTACTATTTATTCGTGCGAGTATTGGCGACTATCGGAGATGTATTTCAAGGTAAAATCATTGCTGCCTTTTTCCACTTCGCTATATTGATAGGTGGTTTCTGTGATTAAGCCATCAGCAATTTTGATATCGACATAGTATTTAATTTCAAGAGTGTCTTCGCTTGAAGTAAGTCGAGATGAGAAGGCTTGATAAACAATTTCAAACGAAGTTCCATTTCGCAAAGCTCTAAAAGAAACAGTAAATTGATTGTTGGTTGGTAATGTTTCGTTTTGATCATTAACATAGTTAATTGTTTCAGTTAAATACCCAGCAATTTCACTTGATTTCGTTAAATTCGTTCTCTGGAAATAACGATAGTCGTTATAGGATGATTCAACTGAAGAATCATATGAGTCGTCGATATAATCATAACTTTCAGTGAAATTTTCTCCCTCGCTATTAATAGCGAGCAAATATGTTCCAGAAGTATTAACTAAAGAGTGTTCCAAAGTAGCGGGGTCGGTCGTGGAAACATTCCATTTCTCATCATGAACAGTCGAAGTTCCCGAGATTGAATAACTAGTATTATTTCTCGTTAAAGTGTTAATTATTTGATAATCATAATCACCATCAGTCCGTGAACTAGTGCTATTAGGATCGGCAGGATCTGGATAAAGAGTTTGATTGGTGTATGAATAGATAACTTTGTTAGCATAGTAATCATTGGAATCAATGACGGATAAAAACGAGTCGAGAGTTTCATTCGTTATTTCTTGTTCATTAACCACAAAAAGTTGGGAAATAGCGTTACCTAATGTTTCATTATTCGCGTAATCAAAGACATCGGGATTGTTAACGTTGGGGTCGTCATAAACATAAGTGTTACCACTTCCTCCGCAAGCAGTTAAAAGAAACGATGTGACTATAACAAGAAATATTTTTTTATTATTCATCTTTCTTCTCCCTTTTCTTCTGAAAATATTTTTTGATTTTATCTGCACAATCCTTTTCAAGTATTTGACCAGTTACTAATGGATGATGGTTGATATTTTGAGCTTTTAAGACATCGATTGAAGTCCCAAGACCTCCCCCTTTGATATCACAAGCGCCGAAATAAACACGAGAGATTCGCGATTGAATAATGGCGCCAGAACACATGATGCATGGTTCAATGGTGACAAATAATTCGCAATCTTCTAATCTCCAATTTTTCAATTTTTGGCTAGCTTTTCGAATAGCAATAATCTCAGCATGAGCGGTCGGGTCGTTTGTTGTTTCACGTCTGTTAAAGCCACGAGAGATAATATGATCATCTTTTACAATTACACATCCGATTGGCACTTCGTCAATCGCTAAAGCTTTATCTGCTTCTCGCAAAGCAGCTCTCATATATTTCTCTTCTCTAATCATTTTTTAAAACCACCGCACATGAATAAATAACTTAAGGCTGCTACATTCCTGTCCTGACCTGGTTCGCAAATACTCATCGCGATGGCGGTATCATTATAACATAATCTATTATTTATAATGCTAAGAAAGTTTGTTTTAATGGTGTTTTAAAAGACAACAAAAAAGACTATTTTAAATAGTCTCTTAATTTCACGCTCTTACTTAATTGGCTTTAAAACCTTAAGTCCACCCATAAATGGTTGGAGAACTTCGGGGATTTTAACGGATCCATCGGCTTGTTGATATTGTTCCAAAATAGCGGGGAAAACACGTGATGTAGCTAGGCCAGAGGCATTGAGTGTGTGAACATACTTAGTTTTTCCTGTTGTCTTATCACGATAGCGAATCATGCCTCGGCGCGCTTGATAATCACGCGCATTTGAGGCTGAGGAAACTTCTTTATAAATATCAATAGAAGGAATGTATACTTCGATATCATAGGTACGGGCCATGGAGTGAGAAATGTCGCCAGCCGCTAATTTACTAACACGGAAATGAAGTCCGAGTTTAGAAACGAGCGACATTGCTTTATGAACAAGTTCATCAAAGGCTTTATCACTTTCTTCTGGTTTGGTATATTGAACCATTTCCACCTTATTGAATTGATATCCGCGAATCATTCCGCGTTCTTCGGTGCGATATGAACCAGCTTCACGTCGATAGCAAGGAGTGTAGGCAAAATATTTGCGGGGTAATTCTTCTTCTTTAAGAATTTCGTCGCGATGGAAATTAACAAGAGCGGTTTCAGCAGTTGGCAATAAAAATCTTTGTGGTTCGAGACCTTCGAGCCAAAAGACATCTTCTCTAAATTTGGGAAATTGACCAGCTACATAACCAGATTGTTCATTTAATAAATGAGGTGGTAGGATAAATTCATACCCGTCTTTTAAATGTTCAGAAATGAAGAAATTCACTAGAGCCCATTCGAGTTGAGCACCGATGTTTGTGTAAACCCAAGTGCCACGTCCAGAAATCTTGCTCGCGCGATCGTAATCAATAAGTCCAAGCGAAGTCGCTAATTCCACATGGTCTTTTAATTTAAAATCGAAGACAGGTTTTTGACCAATGATCTCTATAACTTTGTTGTTCTCTTTGCCTCCGCCTACTAAATCATCATCAGGAAGATTCGGGAGAGCGGCCATAAAGTTAAATATCTTATCTTCTAATACTTTTAATTGCTCTTCATTTTCAGCGTTATTTTTGGCAATTTCTTTGGCTTTTGCAAAGATTTTGCTAATATCTTCTCCCGCTTTTTTAGCAGCAGGAACACTAGAAGATAATCGATTAATCTCCGCTTTGTTTTCCTCCACTAAATGAATGAGATTCTTCTTTTCCGCATCCCATTGTAATAGTTCAGTGAAATCAGCATCCCAAAGTTTTTTCTTGAGTGATGCCTTTACTTTCTCTGGATTTTCACGAATCAAATTAATATCTAACATAATCAATTCCTCCTAGAATCAATATCATTAATTTTTTGTGTATAAAACTCGATGAGATTTTGACCAAAAATCTCTAAATTGTGCTTGGAAATTTCTTGATATGCCTTTTCAGTTGTAGGTTTTAAATTTCCTTCCAAAAAGCTTTTCACCATATCAGTCAGTGTCTCTGAATATTGAGCGATGTAAGCGGTTTCTTCATCCACTAACATCTTTGAACAGACTGCTTGTTTCCGCACGATGAGTTGACATTGAGCCGCCATCGCTTCTTCTATGCTAATAATGCCAGCCATTCGATAACCAGGAAACATAAAGATGTCAGCGTTTAATAAAACGCTTCGATAAATATCTTCGGGAATAGAACTTTTGAACTTGACGTTCTTAGGGGCTTTTTTAATGATTTTCTTTAATCTTGCGCTGAAACGATAGGCCGCGTCTTCGCAACCGATATAATAAAAGATTGCTTCTGGACACTTTTTGGCGGCGTTGATAAAGGCATTTATGCCATCCATATTATTTGTGTATTCGCCCATCGCGACGACAAGCTTTCGATTCTTGTCTTCGCTAAAGTAGCGATAAAATAGTTCCTTTTCATCATCCCGTGAGAAATCAAATCGCGAGAGATTAACACCTGGAAGGCAAACTTCAATCGGTGCTATAACACCATTTTGAACCAAGAACTCTTTCGCGCTTTCAGTCGGAGCGAGAACTAAATTCATTTTGTTAAGAAACTTTAAAGCCTTTGGCTTTAATGACATAGTTCTTATTCCGTCTTTACTTTTATAATCAATATACGAAGCATTTGGATCGTCTTCGCAACAAAGAGCAGAGCAAACGAGAGGAATTTTTCTTTCCATTACTTCATTCAGTTTCATTTCTGGCTCAATATAAGCATAGTGAGCAACATCAAAAGAATCGGCTGAATTGGTGGCGTATTGAACACTGTTTAATTCGAGAGCACTTTTAATATTTTTTCTTAAGCGTGCTCCTTCAAAATTTGGTGCTTTTTTACCTAATTGAAATGGAACAAAAACTTTCATGCTTATTCTTCAGAATTTTCGTCGATTGATTCTGTAACTTCCTCGTCAATATCAGCATCATCAACATCACTAACATCATCATCTTCATGAGTGACAATAGCAATTGAGACAACTTTTTGACGTCCTTCAAGATTCATAATTTTTACACCTTGAGTGTTGCGACCAATTGTTCTAATTTGATCAAGGTGAGTTCGGATAACAATACCAGCATTGGTGATAACCATAAGATCTTCATCACCATTAACCGCTCTGACGGCGACTAGTTTGCCAACTTTATCAGTTACTTTAAGAGTTGAAACACCTTTGGCTCCACGTTTTGTTAAACGATAGATTTGATTGCCTTCTTCATCTTGAACATCAGTCATTTTGCCATAGCCTTTATCAGTTAAAACAAGAATCTTGTTTCCACCGAGTTGAGTTGTGACTCCAATAACTTTTTCACCTTCTGCTAAATCAATACCTTTGACACCCGAAGCGTTACGTCCCATCGGGCGAGCTTCACCGGCAAAGAAATTAACCATTTTACCGTTTGAAGCAGCAATACCAACAATGGTGTTTTCTTCAATTTCACGGACATCGAGAAGCATATCGCCTTCTCTTAATCCCATAGCAATCTTCCCGTTTTGACGAATTGATTCATACTCTTTGATATGAGTCTTTTTAATTAAACCTTCTTCAGTAAAGAACATTAAATAACGGTCATCGCGATATTCATCGCAAGCGATGATAGCTTTAACAACTTCGCCTTTTTCGATATTGATAAGATTGATAACTGGGATACCTTTTCCGGTTTTTTGATATTCAGGAATTTGATAACCACGAATTCGATAAACTTTTCCTAAAGAAGTAAAGAATAACAAATCAGTATGGGTGCGGGTATAAACCATAAGTTCGACAACATCATTTTCATTTAAAGATGTTCCGCGCACTCCGCGTCCGCCGCGATGTTGAGCTCTAAAAGAATCAGCTGTTAATCTCTTAACATAACCACCTCTTGAGAGAGTAATGACGATTTGTTCTTCAGGGATTAAATCTTCATCATCGATACTAGCGGCTTGATTAGAGATCTCAGTTCGGCGCTCATCGCCAAACTTTTCTTCAATTTCCTTTAGTTCTTTTAAAACAATTTCCACTTCGTTCTCTCGGCTTGAAAGGATGCGATTATATTCTTGAATATTGAGTTCGAGTTGAACTCTTTCAGCTTCTAATTTTTCTGTTTCAATACCAGTCAAACGTCGTAAATTCATACCTAAAATGGCTTGCACTTGTAAATCGCTGAAATCAAATTTAGCCTTTAATTTTTCACAAGCTTCTTCGGGTGTGTTGCTCGCTTTAATTAGATCGACAATTTCATCGATATTATCATGACATTTGATCAAGCCTAAAACGATGTGATCACGAGCTTCATCTTTAGCTAATAAGAACATTGTTCTTCTCTTAATTACTTCAACTTGGAAGTCTAAGTAATTTGTTAATAATTCTTTAAGTGAGCAAACTTTTGGAGCGTTGTCCACTAAGCACAGATTGATAATGCCATAGCTAGATTGTAATTGAGTCATTTTGAAAAGTTGATTGAGTAAAACTTCAGGAATAATATCTCTTCTCACTTCAATCACAACACGAATACCATCTTTATTCGATTCATCGCGAATATCAGTGATTCCATCAATGACTTTATCTCTAGCTAAATTAGCGATGTTTTCAATCATGAGAGCTTTATTGACACCATAAGGTATTTCGGTAACAACAATTTGTTTAAGACCATGATCGCCCCGCTCTTCAATATTACATTTTGAACGGATGGCAATACTGCCTGTTCCTGTTTCATATGCATCTCGGATTCCACCGCGACCTAAAATAATAGCGCCAGTTGGAAAATCAGGACCTTTAATATAACTCATTAACTCTTCGATAGTAATCTCAGGATTATGAGCTAAAGCTACCACACCATTAATAACTTCCGATAAATTGTGAGGAGGCATGTTGGTAGCCATACCAACAGCGATGCCAGAGGAACCGTTAACTAACAAGTTAGGAAAACGAGAAGGTAAAACAGTTGGCTCTTGATCAACACCATCATAGTTATCCATGAAATCAACAGTATTGCAATTGATATCTCGGACCATTTCAAGAGCGAGTTTAGCCATACGAGCTTCGGTATAACGATAGGCGGCGGGTTCGTCACCATCAATTGAGCCAAAGTTACCATGTCCTTCAACAAGCATATAACGCATAGAGAATGGTTGAGCTAATCGTACGAGGGCACCATAAATTGCGGCGTCACCATGGGGGTGATATTTGCCCATGACATCACCGACGATACGAGCACATTTCTTAAATGGCTTATCAGGCGTTGTTCCGGTTTCGTCCATCGAATAGACGATACGACGATGAACTGGTTTCATTCCATCACGAACATCAGGAAGAGCACGCGAAACGATAACGCTCATCGCGTAATCAAGGAAAGAAGTTTTGACAAGTTCAACCGTTCCAACATCTGTTAATCCTGGAACAATTCCTTCTTCAATTTTTTCAATTTCATCGACAGAAGCGACATCTTTTTCTGAATTTTCTGTTTCAGATTCAATCTCTTCTGATTTTAATTTTTCATCTTCGAATAACATAATAAATAGCTCCTCCTATTAAATGTCGAGATTCTTCACGAATTTGGCATTTTCATGAATAAACTCTTTACGGGGAGATACATCATCGCCCATTAAATCAGTAAATACTTGTTCAGCTTTGATGGCATCATCAAGAGTGACACGAAGCATCTTACGAGTTTTAGGATCCATAGTGGTGTCCCAAAGTTGAATAGCGTCCATTTCACCAAGACCTTTGTAGCGTTGGAAAGGGTAGCCAGGTTTTAGATTGAGATTCTTTTTTAAAGCTTCTAATTGCTCGTCGTTATAGGCATAGAATTGTTTGCCGTGATATTCAACCTTATAAAGAGGTGGTTGGGCGATATAAACATAGCCGTTTTCAATTAACGGGCGCATGAATCGATAGAAGAAAGTCAAAAGTAAAATACGAATGTGACTTCCGTCAACATCAGCATCGGTCATGATCACTACTTTGTGATATCGCACTTTGCTAATATCAAACTCAGGATCAATACCACCGCCGATAGCGGTAATCATATTGCCAATTTCAGCATTAGCAAAAATGCGTTTAGCTTGAGCTTTTTCAACATTCAAAATCTTTCCACGAAGTGGAAGAATAGCTTGTGTCTCACGGTTACGACCGTTTTTAGCTGAACCACCAGCGGAATTACCTTCGACGATATAAATCTCGCAAGCAGAAGGATCTTTGCTTGAACAATCAGCTAATTTACCAGGAAGCGTGGTCAATTCTAAAGCGCCTTTACGACGAATATCCTCACGAGCTTTTCGAGCGGCCATACGAGCGTTCGCGGCCATGATAATCTTCTCTAAAATTGTTCTCGCCAAACGAGGGTTCTCCAGTAAAAATCGATTTAATTGTTCTCCGACGACTGCGGAGACGATTTTGCGAACCTCAGAGTTACCTAATTTAGTTTTAGTTTGTCCTTCGAATTGAGGGTTTGGATGTTTGACAGAAATAACCGCTGTTAATCCTTCGACAACATCTTCATAAGTGAGATCATCTTCACCATCTTTTAAGAATTTATATTCACGAGCGTAGTTGTTAATTACTCTTCGCATGGCATCTCTGAAACCTGTTTCGTGCATGCCACCTTCGTGAGTATGAACGTTATTACAGAAAGAATAAACATTTGAAGAATAGCCATCGTCATATTGCATAGCCACTTCAACATAAGTGTGAGCGGTATGACCACTTGGCAAAGTGACAGGAACACTTCCTTCGCAGTATATGACATCATCAAACAATTTAGTTTTATGATTGTTAATAAAGAGAACGTATTCTTTGATTCCGCCTTTGTAGCAGAAAGAATCATGAATGTTAGGAGTTACTCTTAAATCTGAGACATTCATCTTGATGCCACGATTTAAATAAGCCACTTGTCTCATTCGATCACGAATAGTGTCGTAACTATATTCTAATGTGTCTGTAAAGATTGTTGCGTCCGGTTTGAAAGTAACTTTGGTCCCTGTCTCATCAATCGGACATGTGCCAATGTTTTGTAAATGCTTAACGATGTGACCACCATTTTCAAAACGAATAAAGTAGACACCGCCATCTTTTTTTACTGTTACTTCGCACCATTCGGAAAGAGCGTTAACAACAGAGGCACCAACACCGTGCAAACCACCAGAGACTTTGTATCCGCCTCCTTCACCAAATTTTCCACCAGCGTGAAGAATGGTGTAAACGGTTTCAACGCCTGAAAGACCGCTTTTTGCCACGACATCAACAGGAATACCACGTCCATTATCAACGACAGTAATTGTGTTGCCGGGATTAATTGAAATATCAACTTCAGTACAATATCCTGCTAAAGCTTCATCGATAGAGTTATCAACAATTTCCCAAACGAGATGATGAAGTCCGGCCGCGGAAGTAGTACCGATATACATACCTGGTCTTTTTCTCACTGCTTCAAGACCTTCCAAAACCTGGATATTGGTCGCAGTGTACTTTTTGTCAGCTTTTTCGAGTTCCACTTCCTCGACATTCATTTCCGAAATTTTAATGTCTGGTTCAGGAACTGGTTGAGAGGCGGGGGCAGCTGTGGCCTCGGTATTAACAACCTCTTTTTTTTCATCTTCCATTGAGAAGACCTCCTTGTTTTTTGGTTTTTATTTGATATTGGCTTGCGCCACTAATTTCAAGTTGAGTAGCAGTGATAAACACTTGTTCAAACTTTTTCAAGAAATTGATTAAGCGACGACGATGGTTGTCGTCTAGTTCTGACATCACATCATCCAAGACAACAATTGGTCTCTTGTCCTTGTCTTCAATAAGGAAGTAAGGGCAGAGCTTTAAGGCAATAGCGACAATTCTGTTTTCACCTTGGGAGCCAAACTCCCCGATATTGCGCCCGTTTAGGTTGACTGAGAAGTCTTCTCGATGAATGCCAATAGTTGTTGCCTTTCTTCTCAAATCGCTCGCTTCGGCGTTTTTAAACGCTGCAAGAGCTTCACTATTGAAATCGACTCCATAATTCACGAAAGGTTTGTAGATAACTTCCACAGGATTCTTTTCACCTGTGAGCGCGCGCGTTATTTTTATAAGGATATCATTGATATCCTTCACATACATTTGACGATAAGAGATAATTGGTCCTGATAATTTAACCAGCATCTCTGTCGTCGTATCTAATAACGTCTGATCAATTTTTCCGCTCTTGAGAATTTCGTTTCTTTGGCGGAGAACTTTTTCATATCGTGATATATAATCAAGATATGGTCCGCTTTTCTTAGATATAGATATATCTAGAAAGTTCCTTCGTTCACGCGGCGAACCGCGAAACAACATAACATCCTTGGGTTCAAACAAAACGACATTTACTGATTTTGATAATTCAGAAATTCGAGAAACCGGTTTGCTATTGATAAACACTTGTCGATTTTCTCGGTTAATTATCAAACGAATTTTTCGATTGATAACTCCTTCTGATACGACAGAAGATATCTCCGCTGATTCATAGCCTTTTTCGATTACATCAGCATTATCGCTGTTTTTAAAACTTCGCGCCAAAGAAAGGTAATAAATCGCTTCCATCACATTGGTTTTACCAACGCCGTTTGACCCAGTAAGGATGTTGATTTTTGGATTAAAGTCAAACGACAAATAAGTGTGATTCCGAAAATTTTTAAGAGTTAAGGATTGAACAATCATCTTGCTGTAATGATAAAAGTGGTATCTGCGACTTGAATTTTATCGCCTAGATATAATTTACGACCGCGGCGATTTTCAGTCTCTCCGTTGACATAAACGATATTCTCAGCCAAATAATTCTTTGCCATTCCACCAGTGGAGATGATCCCAGAAATTTTTAAGAGAATTTGAAGTGTTATATACTTTTCATCTTCGTGTAAAAGAACCGTTTTTTCATCCATAATGACCCTTATGGGTTTATTATACACAATAATAATAAAAAAGGGAATAAATTATTCCCTTGAAAACATTAGTCTAAAAATAGCCTTAAATGATTAATAAGTGCGTACTGGAGTGACGATTTGAATAACCGAGTCATCTGAAGCATTGCGAAGAACAAACGGCTTCATTTCGCCGACAAATTCAAAAGTGATATCTTCACAAGCGAGGGCTCTAATAGCTGAGAGAACAAACTCGCTATTAAAGGAAATTTTTAAGCTTTGTCCTTCAAACTTATAGGTCTCTAGTTTTTCAACAGCCGAACCAACTTGTGAACTCTTTGCTGAAATTTCGATTCCGAATTCTGACATACTCAAATCGACAACGTTTTCACGATCGATGGATAAGATGGTGGTGCGATCGATAGCTTTTGCTAGATCGGCAGCATTAATTTCTAGTGAATAGTTATAACTCCTAGGAATAATGTTCTTGGTGTTTGGATAATCACCCGCAACTAAACGAGTGGCCACAATTGTTCTTTCGAATGTAAACAAAGCTTTCTTATCGCTAAAAGCAATGCTAACAGAATCAAGCCCTTCAAGTAAACGATCAACTTCGATCATCATCTTAGCCGGTACGTTGGCGACAAAATTAATATTGTTAGGAATATGGATTGTTTTTCTCGCCATACGGGCTGAGTCGGTAGTGATAGCAACAAGCAATCCGTTTTCTGCTTCAAGATTCATAGCAGTTAAAATTGGTCTTTGCTCTTTGATGGAAGCAGCAAAAGCAGTTTGAGAAACCAAAGAACTAAAATCAGCTTTGCTTAAGCTAATTTCTGTTCCGCTTGGTTCGAGATCTAAATCAGGATATTCTTCAGGTTTAATACAATTGAGACGCGATTCGAAATGATTGTCACCGATAACAGCAATGGTGGAATCAATCACATCAAATGTTAATTCTTCGCCATCGAGCTTTCTGGTGATTTCAGTAACGATGCGACAATTAATTAATGTGGCGCCTTCTTTGTAATTACGGATAATTTCCACATCTCCAATTTTGTAGGGAATGAAGGTTTTAATTGTTAAATCGTAGTTTGATCCGGTAATAAAAAGTCCTCTTTCATCTAATTCGATTTTTAAATTAGCAAGAACAGCGACAGCAACTTTATTACTTACCGCTCGAGAAGCGATGTTTAGTCCTTTGAGAAATTCTTCTCGCTTAATCGTAAATTTCATAATTAATTCCTTTCATTTATTATATTAATAATAGTAAATCTGGTGGATTTGGTGGAAAACTATTTTTTCCCAATAAATTTTTCAATACTTTTTTATTCTAACACACTATATTTTACTTTGATATTTTATTTTCAATAAAGTATTTTATGGTTTTAGTCTTTTTTGTAACTCTTCAATAGCGGCTTTTAACTCGAGATCATTTTTCAACCCTTTATCCACTTTTTGAATAGCAGACATCACCGTCGTGTGATCTTTGCCACCGAACATATCGCCAATTTTTTTAAGAGGGATATCGAGTGTGATACGTATGAGATACATCGCGATATGTCTCGCTAATGCAATTTGCCCTGTTCGTATTTTCCCTGTCAGTTGAGAAGGGGTGAGATTGTAGTAATCGGAAACAACGTTGATGATTTTTTGTTCGTTTAATTGTGAGGCGAGAGACTTACCACCGGTTAACGATTGAACAGCTTCAACTGCCACCTCCATCGTAATTTTATCTGTTTGCTTTAAAGAAACAACATAGAATATTAACCTATTTAAAGCCCCTTCTAATTCACGAACGTTTTTGGAAAATTTATCGGCAAAGAAATAAAGAACGGAGTCATCGAATTTGTTGAGATCTAAACCATTCGCCTCGATTTTCTTACGTAAAATCTCAACGCAGGTGTTTTGATCAGGCTCGTTTATTTTCATAACTAAGCCTTTGCTAAATCTTGTCACCAATCGATCTTCGAGACCATTTAACTCGTTAGGTTGCTTGTCTGAGGTGATAACAATCTGTTTTGAGTTATCAATCATTTTGTTATAGATAGCAAAAAACATCTCCTGTGTTTTAACCTTATTTGCTAGCATTTGAACATCGTCTAATAGAAGAACATCAACAGAGCTAAAGAAGTCTTTTAATGACTCAGCTTCTTTTTCCCCTTTGACGTAGCGAATGTATTCTTCAACAAAATCGCTTGTGGAAATATAGAGAATCTTATAATTTGGGCGCGCGTTCTTTATATAATTACCAATCGCGTGCAAAAGATGAGTTTTTCCTAAGCCTGAATTGGAGTAAATAAATAATGGTTGCGCTATAGTTTTACCTGGGTTGGAAGCCACGAATAGCGATGCCTGAGAAGCTTCACGATTAAAAGAACCAACGACAAAACTGTCAAAAGTCAATTTCGGATTTAAAATTGCGTCTTGGAAATATTGTTGTTTTTTAACGACGGGTTGAGACTCAGTTTTGCTATTGATGTCGCTCTCGAGAACAAAATCTAATTTAAAATTAGATTCGGTAATTTCAGCAACAACTTCTTCGACGATATCGTAGTATTTTTGTTTAATCAAAGCGGCCGCTAAAGAAGAGTTGACGACGACAACAATAGTGTCGCCATGAATTTCATTGATATAACTGCCAGCAAAGAAAGAATCAAAAAGTTGTTTTTCGCCGAGACGTTCTTCAATTTTCTTTAAAGAACGATCCCATAGTTGTGTAATTTCGGAAATTGAATTAATCATAGTTTGAACTCTTTGTTTTCTGCCAAATATTATAGAATAATCCACAATACATTTGTACGAAAAAAAACGTATTCTTGATTTATCCACAACAAACAATGAAAAAAAGCGTGAGTATACGGACTTATCCACTAAATCCACAAAATAACATGGTGGATAAAATTGTGGATAACTAAAACAGTCAGTGGAAAATGGTGCAAAAAGCAGTTTGCGTTCTAATTAATAACACCATAATATAGTTATACTATAATTAACAATTTTATTCTGATTAATGTTGTAGTATAAAAAACGGTGGAAAACTTTATTTTATTATTTTTTTGTGGAAGATTTTTCGATCAGATGACGCTAACCAAACCCCCACAATCATTAATAATAAAGCGACAAAATACCACCAAGGTGGCGTTTCACGAAACATGGCAAACGAGATAATTACAGCGATAAACGGGGCGAGAGAGAAAAATGCACTCGTTCGAGGCGCTCCAATTCGTCTTTGAGCATAAATATAAAAACATAAACTGATGCCATAAGCGATTAGTCCGATTCCAAGCATAGCTAACAAAGACCACCAATTGGTAATCGTCTCACCACTTCTCACCCCAACCATTGCGCAGATTAAAGCAGTTAGAAATCCTTCGATTAGAATTGACATAATCGGATCCTTATGAGCAATTTTTTTCATAAAGTTATTAGCAAATCCCCAACAGACTGGAGCGATTAAGACCAAAAGCGCCCCTGTTGAAAAACGAAAATTTGTTAAATCATCACTACTTAATATTACACACGCCCCGAAAACAAAAATGATACCCACCCATAGGCGAGCAGAGATTTTTTCTTTAAAAATAAATAGCGCAACAAGAGAGGTGACCACAATTTCAAAATTACTTAGCAAAGCAGCATTTGAAGCAGAAATCATTTTCAGACCAACCATACTGCAAATAACGCCTAAGGCGTTTAAAACAGCAATAGCTACTGCAAATGGATAATCTTTTTTCTCCAGAGGTAATTCCTTTTTCTGCGGTTTAATGAAATGGCGAATAATTAAGAAAATGGCTGCACAAATAGCAGCGCCGAGATATAAAAGACCACCGGAAAAAATGGGACCGATGGTATTGCTTGTCAACAATAATTTCGATAAAGGAGTGTTGATTGAAGAACATAATGCAGCGCAAACAGCGAGCAATATTCCGATATTTAAGCCTTTTTTCACCACGAAAGTATAGCACGCAAACATAGTGCGCGTATATGCATTTCGTTGACATTTATCTATAAATGCCCATATACTTTTTAATGCTACGTAAATCGGAGGTATTATTAGTATGAAAAGAACTTATCAACCGAGCAAAATTCAGCATCAACGCAGAGCTGGCTTTCGCGCTCGTATGAAATCAGTTGGCGGCCGCAGCGCTCTTGCTAGACGCAGAGCCAAAGGCAGAAAAACTCTCACTGCTTAATTAAAGACGAATGAAAGTTGTTAATCGAATTAAATCTACTCGAGATTTTGCCACAGCGATTAAAAAAGGAAAAACTAGAAGCAATCGATCATTTGTCGTTCACATAACGACTAACAATCTGCCTTATATGAGGATTGGAATCTCTGCTTCAGCTAAAATTGGCAACGCTGTGATGCGCAATCGAATCAAACGTCAAGTGAGAGCTATGTGTGATAGTCTGTTAGACTATAATAGCCAAGCGCTTGATATTGTTATTATCGTTAGAAAAACTTTTTTAGATAACGACTTTCAAATTAACAAATCACTTTTAAGTGAACTAGTACTTGTACAGATTGGAAAAAACGAATGAAAAAAAGTTTGAAATTTGGTTTAGGTGGTCTCGCTCTCGCGGCTGGGATTTTCGCCTTGACAAGTTGCACTAGCTCCTTCTGTTCGATAACTGACAAAGCTCACATCCTTTATTTATTTGATTATGGTGTCACAAATTATTCTTCTACTAGCACCGCCGAATCAGAAGCTTTGACAGTCACAATTGACGGAGTTGTCTACTCAACCAATTTATATACCACAGCAAGTTTTGATGAAGCGAATGATGAATCAAACGCTAAATACATTAATAAAATTAACGATGCGGCTGAGGAAGCTTATATTCGCACGCCCTCGTTATCTTATTTTGAAGTTTTTGATCAAGTGGTTTTAAATCACGCTTTTGAGATTGCGATTGAAGACAACGATGCTTTGATTGGCTCAGATATCATCATCGATACAATTTCGCATGAAATAACTTTTGTTGATGAAGGAGCGCTCTTATGCCCTGCTGATCAATACGATGATTATTCAAACAACAAAGGACTTCTCGACAAATATGGCTATATCAAATATGACGATTTAGTTAACGAAGATAAGACTTTGTGGGCTGATTGGAATTTATACAATCAAGAAGTTCGAGATTCTGGAATCAGTGTTGATGAACTTGCATCAAGCGACTATATTTCTTTTTATCAAAAGAAAATGAATAGTTACATCTCTTCTTATCGTTCTTGCTTGGCGGTTAATACGGGAGATTATGGCGCCTATGGCGTGCATTCCTTGCCAGCTCAAATCGAAGGAAAAGCTTGGACTGATTGGTATGGTCTTCTTGAATTCTTGTTTGTTTGGCCAATTGGTGCTTTAGTTGATTTCTTAGCTGTTTCATTCTCGGCTATTGGGAGTGGATGGGCGGAAATTCTCGCTATTTTGGTGGTAACATTTATCGTTCGTTCATTAATGCTTTTTGTGACATTTAAACAACAAAAATCAACGACAGTCATGACGGAATTACAACCTGAGATTGCTAAAATTCAAAGCAAATATCCTAACGCTAATACCAATAAAATGGAAAAGCAAAGGTTGAGTGAAGAAACAGCGCGTCTTTATAAGAAACATAAAATCAATCCTTTGACATCTATTCTTGTGATGCTCATCCAATTCCCAGTGTTTATCTGTGTTTGGGGTGCTATGCAAGGAGCAGCTTGCCTTTCTTCTGGCGAATTCCTAGGATTAAGACTTAGCGATTCAATTGGATCGACTATTCTTCAAGCTTCAAGCTGGACAGCCGCTGGAGGATTTGGTGGATTAACTGCTGCGATTCTCTTCGTGTTGATGGCAGCCGCACAGACTGTAGCGATGCTCTTGCCTCGTTGGTTACAAAAACGAAAAACAAAGAAAGTTGCTAAATTGGGACGAAATCCTGCTCAAGCAAGTCAAGACAGTAAGATGAAATGGTTTACCTATATCATGCTTGGCTTCATTGTTCTCATGGGTCTCTCTCTTGCTTCAGGCATGGGCGTTTATTGGTTGTTCGGAGCTCTATTCTCTGTCGCTCAATCGTTTGTCACTCAAAGCATTGTTAATAAAAAAGATAAAAAAAGAAGGTAATATACATGAAAGAATATCAAGGAAAAACAGCAGAAGAAGCTCTTAGCAACGCTGCTGAAGAATTAAAAGTACCTGTCGATCAACTTATTTATATCGTCAGTGATAAGAAAAAAGGACTTTTCTCGAAGAAAATTGTCGTCGAAATTTATGAGATATCTGATGTTATCAAATATGCAGAAGATTATCTTTTAGAAGTAATTGACAATTTAGAAATCGAATCAGCTGTTCAATCAACGATTGATAATGATATTATTCGCATTACAATTGACTCAGCTCACAATCCTGTCCTAATTGGAAAAAATGGTCGAACATTACAGTCTCTTAACGAATTAGTTAAGCTTGCTGTTTCTAATCATTTCCATCGTCGTTTTAGAATTCTTCTCGACATTAATGGCTATAAGGACAGCAAATATGTGCGTTTAGCTCGCATTGCTCGTCACGCCGCTCGTGAAGTGCAGAGATCTCATGATACTTATACATTTGATCCAATGCCAGCTGATGAGCGAAGAGCCGTTCACAATGCTTGTAGCGGCTTATCAAACATTCGAACTGAATCAGTTGGTGAGGGCACTCATCGTCAAGTTCAAATCATCTACGTTGATTAGTAATGAGCACCCTTAGGGTGCTTTTTACACTATAAAAAGGAATAAGAATGCAACATGTTTGAAACCATCGTCGCGCTTGCCACGCCACCTCTAAAATCTGCTTTGGCCATTATCCGTTTATCAGGTGATGATTGTTTTGATGTTGTTTCCCATTTCTTTAGTCTTGATCTCCATGATGTTCAAAAGAAAACTTTATTTTATGGTTCTATTAAAGATGGTGATGAAAAAATCGACGATGTAATACTTGCGGTTTATAAAGGTCCTAAAAGTTTTACAGGTGAAGATTCAGTTGAAATCATTTGTCATGGATCAATGCTCATTGCTAATCAAATTATTTCGCTTAGTTTAAAACACGGAGCCCGTCTTGCTACGCATGGTGAGTTTTCATCTCGCGCTTTTTTGCATAATAAAATTGATCTTATTCAGGCTGAATCAATTAACGATATTATTAATGCCACCACAAAAGAAGCTAAAAAACTTTCACTCCTTTCTTTAGATGGCGAAGTATCAAAATTAATTTTGCCCATTAAAGAAAAGATTGCTGATATCCTTTCCTTAATTGAAGTTAATATTGATTTCCCTGAGTATGAGGATATTGAAATTGCAAACAAAGAAAAAGTCGTTTTAGTCGTTGATCAAATTGTCAATTCGATCGATAAATTAATTTCCGACGGACTTAAAGCAAAGGTTATTAAAGACGGTGTAAAAGTTGCCATTGTTGGAAAACCAAATGTTGGTAAGTCTTCTCTATTAAACGCTTTGATTGGCGAAGAAAAAGCTATTGTGACTGATATCGCTGGAACAACGCGAGATATCGTTGAAGGTGATATTAATTTAAATGGTGTCGTTCTTCATCTCCTTGACACAGCGGGAATTCGTCAAGTTAATGATAAAATTGAATCAATCGGCGTTGAAAAAGCTAGAAAAACAATAACTCAAGCTGAATTAATCATCGTAGTTCTCGACGCTAGTGAAGAGCTAAGTTTTGAAGACCAGGAAATATTGAAAATAACCGAAGATACTAATCGCATTATTGTTTACAATAAAAGCGATAAAAAAATCACTAAAGATAATCAGGGTCTTTTGATTTCAGCTTTAAAGAAAGATGTCACACCTTTAGTTGATGAAATTTATCATTCCCTGGGTTTAGACGAACAATCTTTCACCCAGCCTGCGCTTAATAACGCTCGTCAATTAGGTTTATTAGAAAGAGCTAAAGAATCGCTTTTAAAAGCCAAACAAGACGCGATAATTGATTTACCCATCGATTTAGTTTCTATATCTCTTAAAGATGCCTACGAGGCTATTTTAGAAATTTTAGGCGAAACAAATCAAATTGATATATCAAAAGAAATTTTTGCTCGTTTTTGTGTAGGTAAATAAGATGATATTTGATACGCATTGCCATTTGAATGACGAACAGTTATATCCACGCATCGATGAAATTATTAGTGAAGCAGAAAAAGTCGGTGTGAATAAATTTTTAGTTGTTGGTTGGGATTATAACAGTTCTTTACTGGCTATTAAATTAGCAGAAAAGTACCCACAAATATATGCCGCTATTGGTTATCATCCATGCAATGTTTTTAATGTTACAAATCAAGAATTTGATGAACTTATGTCTCATATCAACGATCCAAAAGTTGTGGCGGTAGGAGAAATTGGCCTCGATTATCATTGGAATAAAGAGACAAGTGAAAGAGAAATACAAAAAGAATTTTTTATAAAACAAATCGAAATTGCCAATCGAAACAACAAACCAATTACGATTCATAATCGTGAATCCTTTGAGGATTGCATGCAAATATTAAAACAACACAAGCCACTATTTGGTGGTGTGATGCATTGCTATTCAGGAAGTGTCGAATCTGTTCAAAGCGTTATTGATTTAGGTCTATTGATTGGATTTGGTGGAACTTTAACCTTCACTAATGCAAAAAAGCCAAAAGAAGTATGTGAAAATACCCCTCTTGATAAAATGGTTGTTGAAACTGATTCACCTTATCTTTCGCCTCATCCGTTACGAGGAACAATTAACGAACCAAAGAACATCGCCTTAGTCATAGACGAAATAACAAACATCAAAAAAATATCTAAAAAGCATATCATTGATGTGATTTATGAAACCTCTTGTCAAATGTTTCACGTGTAAAATAATGAAAATGAATTTTGATGGTATTATTGTAGTAGAAGGTAAGGAAGATGCTTCTTATATATCATCTTTTGTCGATACTGAGATTGTCACGACCAATGGATACGAAATACCATCCACTGAAATAGCTTATCTAGACGCTGTTGCGGATAGAAAAACGATTCTGATTTTAACTGATTCTGACTCAGCCGGAGAAATTATTAGATCACGTATCAAAATTTCCGGCTCCATTGATGTTCGCGTTCCTCTTGATAAATGTAATAAAAAACACAAACATGGTGTGGCTGAATGTTCAAAAGAAGAAATCATTCGAATTTTAGAACCTTTTTGCTCAAAAAAAGCAGCAAAAGTTCAAGATATTGATGCATCGTTTTTATATTCATTAGGCCTTAATAAAAAATATTTACGAACCATTTTTGCAAAAAAAGTTCCCGTGGGATTGGTCAACATGAAACAATTAGTGAGGAGATTAAATTCCCTTGATTATACAAAGGAAAAAGTCACATCAATAATGAAGGAGATATAAATGGAAATCAATCGTTCAAATATCAATGATATTATTAAAAAGTTAAACTTATTTCCTGATAAGGACTATGGGCAAAATTTTTTGATTGATTCTCTGCTTGCCAATCGTATTGTCAATGAATTAAAAATTGATGGAAACGATACAATATTAGAAATTGGTCCTGGATTGGGATCTCTAACTCATTTTCTCTTATTGCCAAAAGTAAATATTGATGTTGTTGATATTGATTCGCGAATGACACTTTTTCTAAATCGTGCTTATGCAGATTGTCCACATTTAAAAATAATTAATGACGATATTCGAAACATCGATGTCAGTCACTATTCAAAAATAATAGGCAATCTACCCTACAATATTACAACTGAGTTGATAACTTATCTCGTTATGAACGCCACTAATTGCCATCAATATCTTTTGATGTGCCAAGCTGAAGCCTTTTCTCGCTTTTCTGATATGACAGGAAAAAATTATGGACCGATTTCAGTCCTCATTCATCTATTAGGCAATTCAAAGAAGATATTAACCGTTAAGCCTGGATCGTTTTATCCATCTCCAAAATGCAATTCAGTTGTTTTCAACATTACAATTAATAATGTTATGAATCGAAAAGATTATCTTTCGACATATCTACTATGTAAACAATTATTTTTAAATAGAAGAAAAACTATTCTCAACAATTTGACATCATATTTAAAAGACCGAAATTTAGCTCAAAAAGTTTGCTTTGATGCTCACATTGAATGCGACAGACGCCCTGAACAAATATGTCCAAAAGAATATTTTGATTTGTATCAAGTTCTCTCAGCAAATGGTAATATGAAATAAGAGCAATTGTACTTATTTTGAATTCATGAAAATATGTTGCTGATTTAAGGGTCAATAATTATAATTATTAAGTTTATGAAAGATTTAGTTGTGCGCAGTTATGCCAAAATCAATATATGTCTCAATGTTAATGAGAGACGTGGAGATGGTTTTCATAATCTTGATATGGTAATGGTTCCCATCGAACTTCACGACTCTTTATTAATAAGCGAATTAAAAAACGCTACTAATAATTTTGTGACGATTGATGATTTTTCCAATGGCAATGTTCATTACAACCTGGCTTCTTCAGCGTTGACTCTCATCGAACAAAAATATCATCTCAAAAATAGATTTCGTGTTCTGATTCATAAATCAATTCCGATGCAAGCTGGATTGGGAGGTGGCTCTTCTAACGCCGCTTTTGTCTTAAAAGGTGTTAATAAGATTTTGAAATTGAACGCTAAGGAAAACGAATTGGTTGAAATCGCTAAACAATTAGGTTCGGATGTGCCATTTTTTATTTCTTGCAAACCAGCTCGTTGCCAGGGAACAGGCGATGATTTAGAAAATATTACTATTAAAAATAATTACTTTGTTTTGCTTGTTAAACCGAATGAAGGATGCTCAACAAAGGATGTTTTTGAATTATCTGATACAATGACTTTGTCGACTGGGAATGTTGATAATGTTGTTAAAGCTTTGGCGGAAGGCGATGATCAGCTCCTTGCTCAATCTATCGTTAATTCTTTAGAGGAACCCGCTATGAAATTGGTTCCAGAAATTAAAATTATCAAAGAAACATTGATCAGCGCTGGATTTTCCATTGTTTCAATGACCGGATCTGGGAGTGCTGTTTTTGCTCTTAGCACTAATTTAGCTCTCATCAAATCAATAGCAAGAAAATTAGAAGATAAGTATCTTGTTGAAGTTACTAGTATTATTAAATAGGAGGATTTTATGGATAAATATGCTGTCGTATTAGCTGCGGGGAAAGGAACGAGAATGAAATCTCGTGATCCTCAACATTCCAAAGTTTCTTATCCCATTCTAGGAAAAGCTTTGGTCAACTATGTCCTTGACGCCATTATTCCTCTTGAAATGAAGAATATTGTTGTAGTAGTGGGTTTTGGCGGAGATGTAACAAAATCACTCGTCGAAGATCGTGCTGATGTTGTGTGGCAAAAAGATTTAAGCGGAACAGGCAACGCTGTTCTTCAAGCTAAAAACTTATTGCGTGATAAAGAAGGTTCGACACTTGTTATTTGTGGCGACACCCCTCTTGTGACGACTGAATCCATTGAAAATATTTTCAAAGTTCATGAGAAAATTAATAATAAATTAACTATCGTCACAGCTGTTTTAGAAAATCCTAAAGGATATGGACGTATCATCCGTGAAGAAAAAAGCAATCATGTATTAGCTATCAAAGAAGAAAAAGACTGCAATGAATACGAAAAAGACATTCATGAAGTAAACGCAGGTCTATATGTTTTCGACAATAAGTCTCTTTTCGAATACATTGATCAACTCACAACCAATAATGCTCAAAAAGAGTACTATTTAACAGACTTAGTCGAGATTTTTATTCGCAACGGCAAAAAAGTTGGAGCTTATGTTGTGGAAGATGCTGTTGAAGTTTTTGGTATTAATGATCGAATTCAATTGTCCTATGCAGGAAAAGTCATCCGCAAGAGAATCAACCACAAACTTATGCTTTCTGGCGTTTCAATGGAGGATCCTGATTCAACTTATATTTCTCCAGATGTGCAAATTGGCCGTGATACTATCATCATGCCTAATACCACTATTTTTGGTAAGTGTCGAATTGGTGAAGCTAACACAATCGGACCTAATACCTATTTAAATCATGTGACAGTTGGAGACGACAATCTCATTCAATCATCTTGGATTTCTGATACTGAGATTGGGAATTTCAATGAAATTGGTCCTTTTACAAAAATGCGGGCTGGCACTATCATTGGCAATCATTGTCGAGTTGGCAATTTTGTCGAATTAAAAAATGCTAATTTTAAAGATGGAGTTAAATCCGCTCATTTGACTTATATTGGTGATTCTGAAGTTGGAGAAAAAACCAATATCGGTTGTGGAACAATCACAGCCAATTATGATGGATATAATAAGACTCGTTGCGATATTGGGAAGAACGTTTTTCTCGGTAGCGGAACCATTCTTGTGGCTCCCATAAAAGTTGAAGATGCTTCTTTTACAGCAGCGGGATCAACGATTACAAAAGATGTAAAGACTGACTCTTTGGTTATTGCAAGAGCCCGTCAAGTTGAAATTGAACATGGCTACACAACTTTTATGAATAAGGCGAAAGCTAAAAAGGAAGCTTCAAAAAAATAATGCTTATTATTGAATGCTTTGGCAGAAATATCTACATTGATCAGAATCTCGTTGGCTATATTGGCCAAAACGAATTATTTATTAATGGCAATAAATTTGCCTCCATTACTGATGATGGAGTTATTTCAATTGGTGAAAAAGAAATAGGCTTTATCGATGATGACAGTTCAATAATTATTAATGGAAAAGAAGTTGGATATATTGATGGAGACAATAATTTTGTCTTTAATAAATCAATCATTTCGACAAGAAAATAAACAAAATAATTGAGATTTAAGAGGATTTTAATATGAACGCAATTGGAATTGACATCGGTGGAACTTACATCAAAGGAGCGGTTGTTACCCCTAAAGGTGATTTGCTTGATTTTTTTACAATGGCAGTTGAAAAAGGTGAAGAACCAGAAGTTACCATTGCTAAACTTGTTACCGAAATCAAAAAAATTAATTATCCAAGTGTACTCGGTATTGGCATCGGTTGCCCAGGAACAGTTGATTCCGAAACCGGCGTTGTTGAATTTGCACCGAATATCGGATGGACAAACATCAAAATCAAAGAACTCATCGAAAAAGAAATTCCTCTTCCTGTCCATGTAACAAATGACGCTAATGCCGCCGCCTCAGGTGAAGCAACTTTTGGAGTTGGCAAACAATTTCAGAATATGGTTGTTCTTACTTTGGGCACTGGTGTCGGTGGAGGCTTAGTTCTCAATGGTAAATTATTTGAAGGCAACGAAGGCAAGGGCGCAGAAATTGGTCATATGATTATCCAAATGGATGGTCGTCCTTGTGGATGCGGACGCCATGGATGCCTTGAAACCTATGCTTCGGCAACAGCATTAATCGCTGATACAAAAGCGATGATGAAAGAACACTCAGATTCATTAATGTGGAAATTTGCTTCCACTCTTGAAGAAGTCGATGGAAGAGTGGCGTTTTCAGCTGCTAAAATTGGTGATCGCTTTGCTCAAGAAGTAGTGAGAAACTATGTCCATTATTTAGGAGAAGGAATTCTTAATCTATGCAATATTTTCCGTCCTGATGCTGTCATTCTTTGTGGTGGTATCTCAAAAGAGGGTGGCTATTTAACCTCGCGACTTAAGAATTACTGCGCGGAGAGGTCTTATGGTTTTCCTCGTTCTCCCGAAGTTCAAATTTTAGTCGGAAAATTAGGTTACAATGCTGGTGTTATTGGCGCCGCTTCATTATTCTTTAAACAATAATTTTGAATTAACTTTTATATAATAAAAAAAGCTCAACGGATTGAGCTTTTTATTTTAAATAATTACAAAGATTATTTCTTTCTTGGGAAGAGAATAGCGGCTTGAGCAGCTGCTAATCTTGCCACTGGAACACGGAATGGTGAACAAGAGACATAATCTAATCCAACCTTGTGATAGAATTCAATGGATTTTGGATCTCCACCAGTTTCACCACAGACACCAACATGGAGATTTGGTCTCGTCGCTCTTCCGAGTTTAACAGAAAGAGTAATTAATTTACCGACACCATTTTGGTCGAGAGTTTTAAATGGATCTTCTTCAAGAATTTTGTTTTCGTAATAAGCAGGTAAGAATTTACCAGCATCATCACGAGAGAAACCAAATGTCATTTGTGTTAAGTCATTAGTACCAAAGGAGAAGAATTCCGCTTCTTTAGCAATTTCATCAGATAATAAGGCCGCTCGTGGAATTTCAATCATCGTACCAACATGGTATTTCATATTCAATCCCGAAGTAGCAATTAATTCATCTGCGACTTGGCAAATGATGTTTTTAACAAATTTGAGTTCTTTTTCTTCAAGAATGAGTGGGACCATAATTTCTGGCTCCACTAATTTGCCAGTCTTTTTGCTAACATTGATAGCGGCTTTGATAATAGCGGAAGTTTGCATTTTGCAAATTTCAGGATAAGTAACCGCTAAACGGCAACCACGATGACCCATCATTGGGTTAGCTTCATGGAGTTCAGCGATACGATCCTTAACTTGTTGGACAGTTTTCTTTGTTGCCACAGCAAGTTCTTCAATTAAGCCTTCTTCTTGTGGTAAGAATTCATGGAGTGGTGGATCTAAGAGACGCACATTAACATTGAAATCACCCATGACTTCGTAAAGAGATTCAAAATCACTTTGTTGCATTGGTTCAATTTCTGCTAAAGCAGCTTCACGTTCTTCAACAGTATCAGCAAGAATCATTTTTCTCATTGAGAAGATTCTATCTTTGGCGAAGAACATGTGTTCAGTACGGCAGAGTCCAATACCTTGAGCGCCAAAAGTCTTTGCTTGTTTGGCATCTCGTGGAGTATCGGCATTTGTGCGAACCTTTAAATCACGATATTCATCAACCCAACCCATCAATCTTCCAAAGTAGCCAGCAGTTAAATCTGGTTCAACGGTCTTAATGGATCCGAAGTAGACATTTCCCGTATTTCCATCAACGGAAATAACATCTTTGTCAGTATAGACTTTATCACCAACAGTGACGGTGCGAGCGTGCTCGTCAACAATCGCGGTTGAACATCCACACACGCAGCACTTGCCCATTCCACGAGCCACGACAGCAGCGTGGGAGGTCATACCACCGCGCATGGTGAGAATGCCTTGAGCAGCGACCATGCCAACGATATCTTCTGGAGAAGTCTCGGCACGGACTAAAATAACTTTCTCGCCCGCTTTCTTTCTGGCTTCAGCTTCTTCAGCAGTAAAGGCGATAGCACCTGTACCAGCTCCTGGGCCAGCAGCTAAACCTTTAGCAATAGGAGTAGCTTCTTTTAAAGCTTGTTTATCAAATCCAGGAAGCAAGAGTTTGTCGAAAGACATAGCGTCAATACGGCAGACGGCTTCTTTTTCTGTGATTAAGCCTTCATCGACTAAATCACAAGCGATCTTTAAAGCAGCGGCTGGAGTTCTCTTACCATTACGAGTTTGTAAGAAATAGAGGACACCGTCTTCGACAGTGAATTCCATGTCTTGCATATCACGGTAATGATTCTCCATGATTTTAATTGTTTTAACGAATTCATCGTAAACTTTTGGCATTCTCGCTTTTAATTCATCAATGTGAAGGGGAGTGCGAATACCAGCGACGACATCTTCGCCTTGAGCGTTTGGTAAATATTCAGCCGAAATTTTATTTTCTCCTGTGGCAGGATCACGTGAGAACGCGACGCCTGTGCCAGAAGTTTCACCTTTGTTACCAAAAGCCATCGATTGAACGTTAACAGCAGTACCCCAAGAATAAGGAATGTTGTTCATCATACGATAAACGTTCGCACGCGGGTTGTCCCAACTCTTAAAAACGGCGGAGACAGCGACTAATAATTGTTCTTTTGGATCAGATGGGAAATCTTCTCCAAATGTCTTTTTGTAATAAGCCTTATAACGGGCAACTAAGTCTTTTAATTGTTCAGTGGTGACTTCCGTGTCCAATTTGTAACCATTCTTCTCTTTAAGATCAGCTAACATTTTGTCCATTTCTTCACGCGAATGTCCTTTAGCGATGTTAGTAAACATCAAGATGAAACGACGGAAAGAGTCCATTGCGAATCTTTCATTGCCAGTTTCTTTTGCTAAAGCAGCGACAGTTTCATCATTTAAACCAAGGTTTAAGATGGTATCCATCATCCCAGGCATACTAGCGCGAGCGCCAGAACGTACGGAAACAAGTAAGGGATTGTGTGATCCACCAAAAACTTTTCCGGTTTTCTTTTCGATAACTTTTACTGCTTCGAAAATTTGTTCGACGATATACTCTGGAAGTTTTTTGCCGCTTTCATAGAACAAAGCACAAACCTCAGTAGTGATAGTAAAACCTTCAGGAATGCGAACACCAATGTGTGTCATTTCAGCAAGGCCGGCGCCTTTGCCCCCAAGAAGTTCTCTTCCCAATCCATGGGCATCTTCGAAGGCGTAAACGTATTTCTTTTCAGCCATAATTTTCCTCCTCATAGGTCTGAACGTGTAGTGCATAGCACCACACCAGCGATACAATACTAGCACATGGATGAGTAAAAACGCCATAAATTTACATAAATTTAATCTTTTAGATATCAAAATGTGTTTTTATTAGGATATTCTCTACGCAAGTGATAAATTATCTAGTGAGGTAAAAATATCATGAAAAAAGAACCGCTTGTCTTAAGCATTGATTTTGGAACTCAATCAGTTCGTACATCATTAATTGATAAAAAAGGAAACACTGTTGCGATTGTTAAAAAACCTTATCAACCAGTTTATATTTCTCTTGAAAAAGGCTATGCCGAGCAAGATCCCGATTTCTATTTTGAAAATGTTGTTTTTTGTTTAAAAGAGTTAACCTCGAAATATCCTGATGAATTAGAGGCGATTATCGGATCAACCATCACGGCGTTTCGCGATTCATCCGTTCAACTTGATAGTGAGTATAAACCAGTTAGAAAATGCATCCTTTGGCTTGATCAAAGAATGGCGAAAGCCAGTGAAAAAATTCCGTTTACTCACAAACTTGCTTTCTGGATTGTCGGCATGAAAAACACGATTGATTTGAATCGAAAAAGAACGGTTGCCCATTGGCTTAAAGAAAATGAACCAGAAAATTGGTCAAAGACTTGCAAATATGTTAATATTTCTTCATATTTAACCTATAAATTAACAGGAAATCTATGTGATTCTGCCGCCAGTGTAGCTGGCCATTATCCTATAAATTTTCAAAAGCGAAAATGGTATAAAGACGGGGCGCTTAAATCGCGCATTTTTGGTATTCCTCAACGCATGTTATGTGAATTAAAGCAACCAGGAGAAGTACTAGGAACTATCACGGACTCGCTTGCCGATGAATGTGGATTACCGCACGGCATTAAAGTTATTGCCAGTGGTTCCGACAAAGCTTGTGAGACAATTGGTTTAGGAGCTCTCTCTCGTGATGTTGGTGCTGTTTCTTATGGAACCGCTTGCTCGATAGAAGTTTCGAACAAACATTATTATGAACCTGAGAAATTTTTACCAGCTTATCCAGCCGCCACTCCTGGATACTACAATATGGAAGTTCAGGTTTATCGTGGCTATTGGATGTTGACTTGGTTTAGCAAAGAATTTGCCTCTGAATTAGTGGATGAAGCAAAAATTCAAAGTTTAGCTGTTGAAGAATTATTAAATTCAAAACTCTCTGATATCGCTCCTGGCTCGGATGGATTAGTTTTGCAACCGTATTGGGGGCCGAGTTTATCTCGTCCACTTTCTAAAGGTTCAATTGTTGGTTTCTCGGAAGTTCATACTCGTGAGCATTTATATCGCGCGATTATTGAGGGTATCGCTTATGCTTTGCGAGAAGGTCTTGATAGCATAGAGAAATCGCAAAAACATCGCATCAAAAACTTAATGATATCTGGTGGTGGATCTCAGAGTTCAGCTATCTGTCAAATCACAGCGGATATTTTTGGGCTTCCCGTTTCTCGCGTTCAAACATATGAAACTACTTCTTTAGGAGCGGCCATCTGTGCTTTTACAGCTTTAGGTGAGTTTTCTTCAGTAGAAGAAGCAATTGAAAATATGTCACATAAATCGAGGACTTTCGAACCAAATCCTGTCGCTCATCAACAATATGAATATCTATATAAAAAAGTTTATCTGAAGATGTATCCTCAACTTAAAAATGTCTATAAAGATCTCTATCATTTTGGAAAGAAATATCGTTAATGGATAATAAGACAAATAAAAGCAAAAGAAGAAAACATCGTTATTTGACCGGCGAAGATATTGATATGTTTCATGAGCGTGAAAATCAATATCGCGATGATAAAAAACCGCCCATTTGTGATACTGACATCGATGGTGCTTAAAGTTGAGCATATTAATATATGTTTATCAGTTAATATGGTAGAGTCTTTACTATGAAAATTAATTTAATTAAAAACGAAAAACACGATGAAGAAAGAGCGTATTTTGCCTCAAAAAATACTCATTTTAAAAACATCACTATCGCAGGAAAAATAGATGGCGAAAGTGCTTTTAAGGAATGTCAAAACATTGAAATTACTAGAAGTAAATTAGCCCTGCGTTATCCATGCTGGAATAATCAAAATACCAAAGTATCAAATACTAAAATTGCCAAAACAGCTCGCGCTCCTTTCTGGTATGATCAATATCTTTTTATCGATAATGTTCATTCACAAGGAGTGAAGGCGGTGCGTGAAGATAAACACGTGGAGATTCTTCGCAGTACTTTTATCTCTGACGAATTTGGTTGGCAGTGCCATGACTTAAAAATTGAGGATAGCCATATTGTGGGTTTTTACGCTTTCTTTCGCTCAAAAAATGTCTCTTTAAAAAATGTGGTATTAGATGGGAAATATTCATTTCAATATATTGATGGTTTAACAATTGACAATTGTGTACTGAATACTAAGGATGCGTTTTGGCATACCAAAAATGCTGTTATTAAAAATTCGACAATTATTGGCGAATATTTAGGTTGGCATTCACAGAATATTACTTTTAACAATTGTCGTATTGTTGGAACCCAACCCTTATGCTATGCCAAGAATATCAAGTTTGTTAATTGCACTTTTGAAAAAGCTGATCTCGCTTTTGAATATTCCGAAGTTAATGGAATTATCAAAGGAACATTAATCTCAATTAAAAATCCTTTGTCAGGCAGATTGATGATTGATCAAATTCCTGAAATGATAATTGATAAAAATGATAAAAGCCATGGGCATTTCTCAATTGAAAACAGCAAATAACATTTAGCATTTTTCTCGTTGAGTGTAAAATGAGATTATGGAAGCAAAAAAGTCGTTCTCATTGTCGAATTATGACCCTTCATGGCCAGTTATCTTTAGACAAGAAAGAAAAATCATTCTTTCAATTTTGCCGAAAAAAATTGATGTTCATATTGTTCATATTGGCTCAACCGCAGTTGAAGGAGCTGTCTCACGGCCCATTATCGATATCGCAATTGGCGTTATGAATCCTCTTGACTTGATTACCATTCGTGATTCATTGAGCACCAATGGATACCTCTTTTCTTCTAAGGGTTCATCTATTAATCATTTTGTCATGGGCAAAAGAGTAGATGGAGTCATTAAATTTATTATTCACATCGTTAAATATAACGGAACAATTTATCGCCAAATGGCCAATCTCGTTAAAACGCTTAAAAACAATTATTCGCTCATTAAAGAATATAACGACTTGAAAATTCGCTTGCACAACGAAAAAGCTAGTCTAAAAGAATATTCTCGCCAGAAAAGATATTTTGAAAAAATATACTTCACAAAATATAGTTAAAGCTACATTTGTAATAGTCATTTAAATTTTTGGCTAGATTTTATCTTTTACTTCACTCATCATAGTACTGGGGGACATTAATATGAATAAATACATCATTTTTACAGATTCTTGTAGTGATCTTTCGACCGAACTACGACAAAAGAACAACCTCGAGTATGTTCGTATGGGTTTAGTAGTGGACGGAGAAGAAAAACACGCTGATCTAGATTGGGTTGAATATAAACCAGAAGAATTCTATGGTTGGATGGTTGAAGGGAAAACGATTAAAACCACACAAGTTTCTTTAGGTGAATTCATTGATTGTTTTGCTCCATTTTTGGAAAAGGAATTTGATATTTTATATATTGGATGCTCCAGTAAATTAACGGGGTCATTGAATGTTTTTAAATTAGCGAAAGAAGAGTTACTTCGTAAATATCCCTCTCGACGAATTGAATCAATTGATTCGTTGACAGCTTCTGGCTGTTTAGGAATGTTGGTTGTTGACTCCGCTCTTCAGCGCGACAAGGGCTTAAATCTTGATGAGTTAATTTCTTGGGTGCAAGAAAACAAACTGAAATATAACCAATTTGCCACTGTTGAGGATCTTAACTATATTAAAAATGCTGGCCGCATCAAAGGATCAAAAGCTTTTATGGGTAACTTATTTCATAAAAAGCCTATCTTTATATCAGATGCTCACGGAGATAACTATACATTAGGAACTGTGACAGGAACAAAAAACGCTGATAAAATTCTTTTTGATGGTGTAGCTAAAACAATTGATAAGACAAAATGTCAAACTGTGGTTGTGTCTCAAGGCATGGCAATGGATCGCGCTTTGCGTTTAAAAAAGAGATTTGAAGAAGAACTTGGTGTCAAAGCCGAGATATGGTGGGTTGGGCCTATTATCGGTACGACTTGTGGGCCAGGTGTCTTGGCGACTTTCTGCTATGGCAAAGAAGTTACTCGTTACGATGGCGACGAAATCGGCCCAAGTCTCGAGTTTTAATTAAAGAGCGATTAATAATCGCTTTTTTTGTGGTTATACTTTTGAATAAATAATATGATTAGTGATGATGAACGGAATAATTATTGTTAACCAAGAAATTGGTCATAATGCCTATAAAGTTGATAGGCTGAAAGAAGAATTTGCTAAAGCTTCTATTCAAGTTGATGTTTTTGTGAATGATGGCACCTTAGCATCTATTGAAAATGATGATGTTAATATCCACCTTCCTTCGACTGATTTTGTCATTTACATGGATAAAGATATCTATTTAGCAAGACTATTAGAAAAAGCACATTATCGCTTATTCAATCGTGCTGATTTTATTAAACTTTGCGATGATAAAATGTTAACATTTATCGCTTGCGCTAATCATGGTATTCGAATGCCAATAACCATCTCTGCCCCGCTTGTTTATTATGAGCTTCAAGAGCGACATATTTCTTTTCTCAAGGATGTTGAAAGCAAACTTGGTTTCCCTTTAATTGTGAAGAAAGTTTACGGTTCGCTTGGCGAGGGTGTTTATCGCATCAATAATCACGAAGAATTGGTCAAACTTTATTCAGAGATTTATCGCAATCCAATTATCTTTCAAGAATACATATCTTCTTCGATTGGAAAGTCAGTACGTGTTTTAGTTATCGATGGAAAAGTTTTTGGAGCATTTACACGAAAAAATACCAAAGATTTTAGAAGCAACTATGGAACGACAGCAGGAGGCGAAAAAATCGATAATATCGAAAAATATGCCACTTTTGCGCAAAAAATTTCTGATTTGTTGCATATTGAATACGCTGGTTTAGATTTATTAGATAATAATGGAGAAATCATGCTTTGTGAAATTAATTCCAATGCTTTTTTTGAAGAGTTCGAACTTGTCACTGGGCAAAATGTTGCCCAAGCAATTGTTTCGATGATTATCAGAAAGGTGAATGATGAACAAAAACGCTAAAACAGTTTCGCCACGTGAGGCGAAACAAAGAAATAAGGACTATCGCAATATTAAGCAATTTAGTGTCAAAAAACGTATTGAACTTTTGCCATTTTTACTTGAGACATTTGCTAGTCAATCTCGCAATTCAGTTAAATCGCTCCTCTCCTCCCACCGCATTAGTGTTAATGGAGCACCAATCTCTCAATTTAACTTCAAACTATATCCCGATGACGAAGTGATTGTTACCTCTTCTCCCATCCGAAAAAAAACGCGTAGTAACTTGCCAATTCTTTATGAAGATTCGGAGTTTATTGTCATCAATAAGCCGAGTGGATTATTGTCGATTGCTTCTGACAAAGAAAAGGGTTCAACCGCCTATCGCATGCTATCGGATTATGTTCAACAAAAAGATAAACATAATCGCATCTTTGTCGTTCATCGAATTGACGAAGACACTTCTGGAGTTTTGATTATGGCAAAGAATCCCACTATTCAAAAGCAGATGCAAGATCATTGGAATGAATTAGTCACCAAACGTGGCTATTTTGCCATTGTTGAAGGCAAGATGGATGAACCGAGCGGAACCGTTAAATCATATCTTAAAAAGAATGCTCAAAATTTAATGTATTCCTCAAAAAAAGCAGGCGATGGACAACTATCTATTACCCATTACAAAGTCATTAAAGAAAAAGACAATTATTCTCTTCTTGATATCAACATTGATACAGGACGAAAAAATCAAATTCGTGTCCACATGGGTGACCTTGGTCATTATGTGATTGGAGATGATAAATATGGCGAACCCTCCAATCCAATTAAACGTTTGGGTCTCCATGCTTATTGTTTAGAATTTAAACACCCTGTCAGCGGAAAAATCATGAAGTTTAACGCTCCAATCCCCAAAGAATTTTCTATCTTATTTCCTAAAGATAAAGTATTAAATAAAAAATAGCTGCATTGCAGCTATTTTATTTCTTCTCCATTTCGCGCTTTTGAATCATATTTCTTTCTTTCAACAGTGTTCAAGATCTTTTTTCTCATACGATATGTTGAAGGAGTGATTTCCACTAATTCATCAGCGTTGATATAATCAAGGCAACTTTCAAGAGACATTTTTCGTGGTGTTTTTAGGACGACAGTATTGTCTTTATTGGAACTGCGCATATTGGTTAAAGCTTTTTTCGTGGTGACATTAACAGCAAGATCAATTGGGTACCGATTCTCGCCGATAATCATTCCTTGATAAACCATCGTTCCAGGCTCAATAAACATTGTTCCTCGTTCTTCGATGTGCTGAATGGCGTAAGGAGTGGCTTGTCCTGTCTCAGTAGCGACGAGAACGCCAATCGGACGCTGTCCTAATTCTTCCGTAACCATAGGTCGATATTCACGATAGGTATGTGACATAATGCCATAACCTTTTGTTAATGACATAAAAATCGTGGAATAGCCAATTAAACCTCGAGAAGCAATAACAAATTCAAGAATTGTAATTGTCTCACGCGCATCCATGCTAATTAATTCGCCTCCGCGACTACCGATACTTGTCATGACATCACCAACGTATTCATTAGGAACATCGATAGTAAGATCTTCATATGGTTCGCATTTCACTCCGTCAATTTCTCGAATGATGACTCGTGGTTTTGAAACCTCGAGTTCAAAAGATTCTCGACGCATATTTTCAATTAAAATAGAAAGATGAAGTTCACCTCGACCTGAGACAATCCAAGATTCGCTTTTTGAAACACGGCTCACTTTTAATGCCACGTCCTTTTGCATTTCACGGAATAATCTCTCATCAATCTTACGAGCCGTTAATTGGGTTCCCTCTTTTCCAGCGAAAGGAGAGGAATTGGTTCCGAAAGTCATTTGTAAAGTCGGTTCATCAAGCTTAATTAAAGGCAATGGTTCAACACAATCAGTGGCGCATATGGTTTCTCCGACATTGATATCGGTCAAACCAGCAATTGCGACAATTTCACCCGCTGATGCTTTTTCAATTTCCAATCGGTGGGTAGCCTCATAACCAAATAATTTCATAACACGGAATTGTTTTACACTGCCATTTAAACGTGAAACAGCAACGACATCATCAACATGAACTGAACCTTTTTTGATGGTTCCAATGCCAATTCTTCCAACAAAATCGTTATAGTCAAGCAAAGCTATTTGCATCTGAAACGGAGCATTAACATCTGCTTGTGGAGCGGGAATATTTTTAATAATTGTTTCTAAGACCGCATCCATACCAGGAACTTGTTTTGCAGGATCAGACGAAAGAGAACTGGTCCCTTTTAAAGCGGAGGTATAGACAATTGGAAAATCTAAAAACTCGTCAGGAGCTCCTAATTCGATAAAGAGATTTAAAACTTGGTCAACAGTATTTTTAATACTGCAATTAGGACGATCGATCTTGTTGATAACAACAATTGGCTTAATGTGAGCTTCAAGAGCTTTTTTGAGAACAAATCTTGTTTGAGGCATGGTGCCTTCGAAAGCATCAACTAAAAGCAAACATCCATCGACCATGTTCATGATTCTTTCCACTTCGCCACCAAAATCAGCATGCCCAGGAGTATCTAAAATATTAATTAAAGTATTGTCATAGGTAATTGAGGTAGTTTTTGCCAAAATGGTAATACCTCTTTCTCTTTCGATGTCATTGCTATCCATGACACGATTTTCGACATCTTCATTTGAGCGGAAAGCTCCAGCGGTTCTTAATAATTGATCAACAAGAGTGGTCTTGCCATGATCAACGTGAGCGATAATTGCAATGTTTCGAATATTCATAACATAACCCTCCTTGAAATTTACGCGTTTTCTATAATAGAAAAAGCCAGTGATGTTTGCAAGATAAAACAAAATAAATCTCATTATTAAATAATGAATTTAAAGAAAAAACATAAACAAATATAACCTATGAAATTTATATTACTAAAAAACTATTTTTATAATAAAAGTTTAAGTTTAATTTTTTAAAAAAAGATTTTGTGAATCTAAAAAAGCCGCTATTTGGAAAAATCTGCTTTGTTTGCAAGCTTATAAATATAATTTTTGCTGATATTCATTTCTTCTGCCGTTATTTCGATGGCGTTTTTATTTGATAATCCCATTTTAATAAGATAACCTACTCTATTTAAAATTTTTGTATCTTCCACAACGGGCTTGTACATACATCCAGAAATGATGATAACCATCTCTCCCTTTAGTCCTTCGTTTTCAAGAGTAAGAATTTCTTCTGCTGTTCCATGAATATATTCCTCATTGAGTTTGGTTAATTCTCTTGCGAGAACGAGTTCTCTATTGTTGAGAACTTCTTTTATTAATGAAAGAGTTTTAAAAATCCGATGTGGGCTCTCATAGAGAATAGTGGTTTCAGAGCGAGATTTAATGTTTTCCAATTCTTCTTTTGCCTCTTTATCTTTTGGCGGTAAAAAACCATAGAAATAGAAATGAGTTGTTGATAAACCCGAGGCCACTAAAGCATTTAAAAAGGCTGAACTACCACTGATAGTGGAGACTTTAATTCCACTCTCTAAAGCTTTCTTAACCAGTATTTGTCCTGGATCGCTGATTCCGGGATATCCAGCATCTGAAACATAAGCAACTTTTTTACCTTCTTTTATCAATGAAATGAGATGCTCTGAAGCCTGCGATTCATTATGTTCTCGAAGGGAAAGAAGTTCTTTTTTAATTCCAAATTTTTCTAAAAGTGAATAAGTATTTCTCGTATCCTCTGCAGCAATTAGATCGACATCATTCAATGTGTCAATTGCTCGTTTAGACATTTCAGAAAGATTGCCAATAGGGGTAGCAACTAAATATAAGACAAATCCAGTATTATCAAAACTTTTATTTCTTTTCATTTGATGATGGTCTCTTTTTAACAAAGTAAGCCTGTTTTTTCAAATCTTCAAAGGGAATGAATTTCACGTCTTCAGAATTTTCGATTTTGACCACTTGAGAGATAACATTGATATTTGTAATGGTATACTCCACTTTATCAATGAAGAGCTTACTGCCAAGTTCGGGATATAATTTTTTGGCTTCGGTATAGGCATCATCCTCGTATTTCAGACAGCAAAGTAATTTTCCACAATGGCCACTTAATTTTGGAATATTGATGGAGAGCATTTGATTTTTTGCTCGACTAATTGATATTCCATCGAATTCATTTAAGAAAGTAGCACAGCATAAAGGGAGACCACACACGCCAATGCCACCAATCATTTTAGCTTTATCACGTGAGCCAATTTGTCTTAATTCAATGCGAGTATGAAGCCGAGAAGCCAATGTTTTGAGCAACTCTCGAAAGTCGACACGCTCATCAGCTAAATAAGAAAACAGGACTTTAGACTTGTCTAAAGTAAATTCACAAGAAATTAAATTCATTGGAAGATGAAGTTTTTCAGCTTCACCTCGGCAAATCTCTAAAGCATGAGCAGCATCTTTTTGATTGATTTCATATAAGCGAATATCGACATCAGTCGCCACTCTTATCACTGGTTTTAATCCGATATTAGATTGGTACTTTGAAATATCGATCGGTTCAATAGCAACAGTGCCTAACTCAAGTCCTTTAATTGTTTCAACGACGACTTTGTTATCGATATTTAAAGGAAGATTTTCAGTTCCGAAGAAATAAATGCGTGGAGCGGAAATAAATTTGATTCCGACATAGTGATCGTAGATAGAATTATCTATCTGTTCTGGGATTGGATTATTTTGGTACATGTTATTACTCCTTTGTAATGTCTAACATTAAATGATCGAGTAGAAGAGGAATGTTGACATTGGTATTAATAAGATTTCGACATCTTAATATTTCTAATAAACTATTCTCGATATGGGACAAATTCTTGACAAGAATAGTTAATTCATTACTATAGCTTTTAAGAATTGGATTTTTACCATGTTTGATATTAACCAAATCTTCAAAAGCTTGTATTAGTATATCAAGAAAAAACCTCGCTGACTCTTTTGTTTTGATGATGGGGGTAATATTTGTTTCACAAGTGTAGATGGCTTCGCTACTATTTTCACTTCCTAAAGCCTTAATGAGTTGAATAAAACCATTTTTTGCCTCTTCAAAAGCTTCTTCTGTTTCTTTATTTTTTAAAGCATCAAGAATAAAATCAGCATCGTTATAAAAATATGACAATAATTCAGCATTCTGCTCAGACACACCTTTGGTTATTGCTTCATCAATCACTTGTCTTCGATCGATTAATTTTAAATGCATAATTTGACAACGTGAAGTAATAGTGGGTAAAACATTGCTCTCATTATTTGTGGTTAAAAAGGCATATATTTTGCTTCCTGGTTCTTCAAGAAATTTAAGAATAGAATTAACGGCAACAGGAGTCATGTTCTCGACGAGGTGTAAGATATAAATCATGATTCCTTTGCTTTCGAAAGCCGTTTTATCAAATTGAGTTTCAATCGCTTCAATCTCTTCTTTTTTAATGGTATGGTTTGAACCGTCATAAATAATAAAATCCGGATAATTACCATCCTCCACTCTTAAGCAAGAAATACAATTGTTACACGCTAATGGAGAAGGATTATCACAGATAATGGATTTCGCTAAATATTTGGCAGTTTCAAACAAAGGAGTTCCAGGTTGCCCAGCGATAAGATAAGCATGAGAAAGATGCTGACTCTGCAAAGAATTAACAAAAGTCTGATAAATGATGGGCTGATATTTTTTTAAATATTCCTCTATTTGCATAATCTCGATAAAATAGCGTCCAATGTCGCTTGTGCCACTTTTTCTTTGGACTTGCTTGCATCAATAATGACATAACGATCAGGATAGCGTTTTGCTAATTCAAGAAAAGTGGATCGAACCTTATTATGAAACTCTATTTTTTCGAGGTCTAAACGATTGATTTCACGTTTATCATTACTGTTGATACGCGCTAAGCCAATGCTTGGATCAATATCGAACAAAAGTGTTAAATCGGGCCAAGTATTTTCTGTCGCAAATAAATTAATATTTAAAACTTCGTCAATTCCTAAATGGCGCGCCCCACCTTGATAGGCGAGGGATGAATCAAGATAACGATCGCAAATAACAATCTTGCCTTCCTTTAACGCGGGCCAAACTTTTTCAACGAGATGTTGTCTTCGGCTGGCAGCATATAAAAGAGCCTCAGTTTTGCTATCCATTGCGGTGTTACCTTTATCGAGAATGACATTCCTGATTTGTTCACTGATAGGGGTGCCACCTGGTTCGCGAGTACGAACAATTTGATATCCCAAATCTTGTAATTTTTTTACCGCTGTTTCAACGGCGGTGGTCTTTCCTGATCCTTCTGGTCCTTCAAGTGTGATAAACATAGTAAAGTCCTTCCTAAATTTTTCGACGCCCTTCAAAGGCTTTTGACAAAGTCAATGAATCAGCATAATCAAGATTGCCACCCATCGGTAAGCCATAGGCTAAACGAGTAACATTAATACCCATGGGTTCAATTATTTTGGCAAGATATAAGGCAGTTGTTTCACCATCGACAGTTGGATTTGTGGCGATAATGACTTCTTTGATAACCCCTTCTTGAATTCTCTTAATCAATTGAGGAATATTTAAATCTTCAATTCCTTTTCCTCTTGAAATAGAAATGGTTCCGCCTAAAACATGATAAAGACCATGGAAACTTTCCGCTTTTTCAAAAGCTAACAAATCTTTAGGTGATGAAACGACCATTAATGAGGTTTTATCTCGCGCTTCATCGCGACATATATCACAAATTGTTTCCTCAGTGAGATTCCCACAAATTGGGCAGATGTGAATAGAAGATTTGAGTTCTTTTATGGCTTCGGAAAATTCATTCAAATCATCCTCATCCATTTCGAGCATCGCAAAAGCCATTCTCTCCGCTGATTTCTTGCCAACACTGGGGAGCTTAGATAACGATTCTTCTAGTCTTTCTAAAGCTTTTAATTTTTCCATTACATTCCTAATCCATTACGGCGACCAGTGATGCGTTCATTGATATCACCGCGTTCTTTTTCAATCATGCTCATAATTTCATTTATTGTTAATACGACGAGATCTTCAATCATTTCTTTATTTTCTGGATCTAAAGCACTCTCATCAATTGAAATTGATTTCATCTCATGAGAGCCAAGCATAGTAACTGTGACCGCCCCGCCTTTTGTAAGCGTGAATTCTTTTTGTTCTAACTCGCCCATTGCCTTGTTCAAATCTCGTTGCATTTTTTGAGCTTGCATCATCATTTGTTGCATATTCATAGCACTCTATTCTCCTATAAACTTTAAAGTTGATTCATTAATTTTTGGTAATTTGTTGACTTGAATCATATCCATATACATCTTTTGTAATCTAATGGAATCTTTTCTTGAGACGGCATAAACAAACATTTTTCGACCGAAAATATTGGAAATGACATCTTGAATTTCTTGCTGGTTCTCTTGAGAATTAACTTTTGTGACAGCCTTGTCGAGTGGATACTCAACAATGAGAACTTTGTTTCCGGCGACAAGTGGATGGCCATCGACGAGCAACATGGCAACTTTGCCAAGAGATGGATGAGCTGTTAGTCGATTGATGTTTCTCCAATTTTTAATCAGATCATTCTTTATATCTTTTTTGCTGGTGACCATGATTTTAATCATCAGATCATCATTAACAAAAAATTTATCATCAACTTTTGTGTTTTCTAATAACAACACTCCTTCACCAAAGACAATTGGTTTTTGCGGTTCGTCAATCTGCGGTTCATCTTCAGAAAGAATTGACATTTGTTGTGGAGCATTATTCTTTGCTTTAGTGTCAATTAATTGGCTTTTTGCAGTATTTTCAGTGTTTTTTTCATTAATTTTAGTTGCGATATTTTCTTTAACAGGAATAGAAGAGTTTTCCTTTTTTTCAAATTTTAGACTAGCTAATTTTAGAAGCATGACCTCAAATAAGGGAGCGATAGAGGTAACATTTTTATAATCTTTAAGAGTGTTCATCAAGATTTCAACCATCTCCATTGTTTGCTTTTGATTAAACTGATGAGAAAGAAGTTGGACTTCCTCTTTTTTGAGAATTTCTAAATAGTCGAAACGATTAGTGGTTTCAAAAATCAAGAGATCTTTTAATACGAGAAGCAAGTCATCGGTCAAACGTTTAATGTCTGTTCCGCGGGCAATGTATTCCTTTAATCGATCAAGGACATCAGTAATATCGTTTTGAGCGATAGAAGTTAAGAGTTCGATTTTTTCTTGTGTTGATTCAAGAGCAAAAATGTCAAGGACATCATCCTCATTTAAGCGATTGCCAGAATACGCCAAAACTTGATCTAAGATTGACAATGCATCACGCATACCGCCATCGGCTAAAGAAACAATTAATTTGACAGCCTTTTCGTTATAGGCAATGTTCTCTTGTTCTAAAATATCTTTAATTCGACCATTGATATCATCATCGCTAACTTTTGAAAAATCATATCTTTGACAGCGAGAAAGGATAGTAGGCAAAATTTTATGTGGTTCTGTAGTTGCCAAGATGAAAATGACATGCTCTGGTGGTTCTTCAAGCGTTTTTAATAATGCGTTGAAAGCCCCAGCTGTCATCATATGAACTTCATCGATAATATAAACCTTGTATCGACCGAGAATAGTGCTGTATTTGACTTTATCAATCAAGTCTCTAATTTCATCGACTCCGTTATTGCTGGCGGCATCAATTTCAAGGACATCAGGATGAGTTCCTTCATTGATAGCAACACAGTTTTTGCATTCGTTGCATTGATGGCCGATTCCCTCGTCACAGTTTAATGCTTTGGCGAGAAGTTTTGCCATTGTCGTCTTTCCAGTTCCACGAGGACCAGCAAAAAGATAAGCATGAGCAATCTTACCTGTTGCTAGAGCATTTTTAATTGTTTTGACGATATGCTGTTGTCCAGCAACTTCGTCAAAGGTTAATGGACGATATTTTCGATAAAGCGCCTTGTAAGCCATATTTGTTCACCATTTAAGATTATACACAAATGCGCGCTTACATAAAAGCCTTAATATTCATATTAAATAAAAGCAATTGAACCTTTTTCTTTAAGCCCTCCTATGGTAAAATACATATCGCCTAAAGAGAGGTTTTTATGGAAAAAAGCATGTATCAGCGTTTAGAAATTGCTGAAAAACGATTGAAAGAAATTGACGAAGAACTCATGAGTGAAAATATTATGAATGATATCGCTCATTTTCGGCTTATTTCTAAAGAAAGAGCTTCTCTAGATGAACAAGTGGAATGCTTCCAAAAATTTAAGAAGAACGAAGAAGATTTAATCGGCGCTCATGAAATGAGCCATGATGATGATATCGACATCTCTGAAATGGGAAAAGAAGAGATAAAACGCCTTGAATCTGAACAGGTTGTTATTGAAGAAAAACTCCGAGAACTTTTACTTCCTAAAGATCCTAATGATGACAAAAATATTATCGTTGAAATACGTGGCGCTGTCGGCGGAGATGAAGCCAACATTTTTGCAGGTGATCTTTTTCGTATGTACACACGCTATGCTGAAACACAAGGATGGAAAATTAAAATGCTCGACGAGAATCCGTCTGAAGCTGGTGGTTTTGCTCAAGTATCCTTCAAAATCAGTGGAGACAATGTCTATTCGAAATTAAAATTTGAAAGTGGAGCGCATCGCGTTCAAAGAGTCCCTAAGACAGAAGCGGGCGGAAGAATTCATACTTCAACGGCAACTGTTTTGGTGATGCCAGAAGCTGAAGAAATTGATGTGCAAATTAATCCAAATGATTTACAAGTTGATACCTATCATAGTCAAGGAGCGGGCGGACAGAATGTTAACAAGACAGAGTCTGCAGTTCGCATCACACATATTCCTACAGGAATAGTTGTCGCTTGTCAAACTGAGAAATCGCAGATTCAAAATCGTGAAATCGCTATGCAAATGTTACGAACAAAAATGTATATGACCGCTCTTGCTGAACAACAAGAGAAAATTGGCAGTGAGCGAAAACTGAAAGTTGGAACTGGCGAGCGATCAGAAAAAATTCGGACCTATAATTATCCTCAAAATCGCGTTACTGATCATCGAATTGGTTTTACCATTCAAAAATTAGATCGTGTGATGGAAGGTGATCTTGACGAAATCATCGACGCCCTTATTCACTTTGATCAATCAAGTAAATTAGCAGGCGAATAATATGCCCACAAATCGTGAAATATATTTTAATTTATTAAAATCTGGGAATAAATATCTCACTAGATTTGTTATTAAAAGTTTATTGTGCGATGTGAATAAATTTAATGACGATATTACTTTGTACAAATCATTTGATTTTCAGTGTCTGAACTACGATAAATTACTCGAAAATATTGAGCGGGTTTGCCAGGGTGAACCATTTCAATATGTCTTGGGTTATTGCAATTTTATTGATCGATATTTTGAAGTTAACCCTCATGTTTTAATTCCTCGTCAAGAGACAGAAGAATTAGTTATAAACACTAAGGCCCTTATCGAGAAAGCGTTTGGCAAATCAACTATTTCTATCGCTGATGTTTGCACAGGATCTGGATGTATCGCTATCACTTTAAAGAAATATTTTCCTCATGCTAATATCTATGGAACTGACATTGATAAAGAATGCTTAACAATTGCAAAAAGAAACGATCGATTGAAGCAAATTTCTTTTTTGCAAGGCGATATGTTAGAACCTCTAATTAAAGCAAATATCAAGGTTGATGTCATTGTTTGCAACCCGCCTTATATTGAAAAAAAAGAAGAGATTGATGAACAAGTTTGGAAATATGAACCCCACCTTGCTCTATTAGCTTATCCAGATACATTTTTTTATGAAAAAGTTTTTAAAAATTGCGATAAAATATTAAGTCCACAAGGAATGATGGTTTTTGAAATTGGTGAGGACATGGAAGAAAAACTCACTAAGTTAGTTGATAAATATCTACGTGATGTAATCGTCAAATTTTCAAAAGATATGCACAACAAAATGCGTTTTCTTTATATAATAAAAAAAGGAGATAAAAATTATGCTTAAAATTGCTGTTGGCTCTGATCATGGTGGTCTTGATTATAAAAACGAGATTGCTAATTATTTAAAATCTAAAGGTTATGAAGTTTTTGATGTGGGAACAAATTCACACGATTCCTGCAATTATCCTGTCTTTGGCTTTGCAGCTGCTAATTTGGTAGCTTCAGGACAATGTGATTATGGCGTTATTGTTTGCACATCTGGAGAAGGTATCTCCATTGCTGCCAATAAAGTAAAAGGGATTCGCTGTGGCATCGGCTATAATGATGAAGTGACAAAACTGATGCGCCAGCATAACGATTGCAATATGATTGCTTTTGGACAAAAATTTATGGATTTGTCAGATGTCTTACGAAGAGTTGATATTTTCTTATCAACACCATTTGAAGGCGGAAGACATGCTGTCCGCGTCGATATGATTAAAGACTTCGAAGAATAAATAAGAAAAAAATAAATATGAGCGCTCCTTAGTAAATATGAGCGCTTTTTTATTTGTCTGTCCCATTTGTGGAAATCGAGATCCGAAATTATTCGGAATAAGAAATGGCAAGCCATACTGTCGGTGTTGCTTATTATTTCGCGGCCAAAAGGTTTCCAGTATAGAAAATCATTCTATAGATGTTTACTATCATCTCGATTATGAACTCTCTAATGATCAAATTGAACTATCAGATACATTATTAACAAACTTCATGCATCATCAAGATTCTTTGGTTCATGCCGTGTGTGGATCGGGAAAGACAGAAATTGTTTTACGAGTTATCGCATATGCGATTTCCCATGGATTGAAAGTTGGTTTTACCGTCCCGCGTCGAGATGTCATTATTGAATTATATGGTCGTTTCAAAAATATTTTTAAGACTCTTGATATTGCGTTAATTTACGGTGGACACACGACTAAACTTAATGGTGATTTGGTTTGTTGCACAACACATCAACTTTTTCGTTTTGATCATTTCTTCGATTTGCTTATTCTTGATGAAGTTGACGCTTTCCCTTTTAACGGCAACGATGTTCTAAATTCATTTTTTAAAAGATCGATAAAAGGGAATTACATTATGATGTCAGCCACACCATCAAAACAGTTGCTGAAAAATTTTAATGATAGTGGTGGAAAAATCATTGAACTTTATTCGCGTTTTCATCGTTATCCTCTTCCTGTTCCTGAGTTAATTATCAAGCCAAAAAGATTATTACTATTTTACTGTATTAGGTTAATTAAGCAGTTTGAAAAACAAAAGAAACAAGTGTTCATATTCACTCCAACAATTCAGATATGTGAGGAATTGTATGATCAACTGAAATTGCTTTGTCCTAAAGGTAATTATGTTCATTCAAAAAATAAGAGCCGCTCTAAAATAATCGAGGATTTTAGAAATAAAAAGTATCATTATTTGGTAACGACAGCAATCTTGGAAAGAGGGGTGACCGTAATTAATTTGCAAGTCATTATTTTTCTTGCCAATCATCCAATTTATTCATCGTATTCATTGGTGCAAATATCTGGAAGAGTGGGGCGCAAAAAAGAAGCGCCAGAAGGGAGAGTGGTTTATCTTGCAAGCGAGGAAACAAAAAGCATTAGCCAATCTATTCGAGATATTCAAGCCGCCAATAAAAATTTGCAAAATCTGTTTAAAACCGATACATAATTGGAATATATATAGTTTTTTTCATCAATCATGTTCCGTATGTTCAATTTGCCAAAATAGACTAGTTCCCCTTTTTTACAAATTTAGTATCAATCAAATCCCTTGTTTATCAATATATAAATACGACGATAATATTAAAACATTTCTCTATCAAGTAAAAGCTTGTTATGATATTGAACTTGCTACTATTTTCTTAGAGCGCTTTGCAAAAGAGTTACATTGCAAATATCATGATTTTTATCTTGTTCCCGCACCATCTTTTCACGATGACGATCTTAAAAGAGAATTTAAACATGTTGAAGAAATTTTTAGACCTTTAAATTTACCATTCTTACCAATTGTTGAAAAAACTGCGCCTTACAAACAAGCCGATCATAATAAGGAGCAAAGAAAAGAAATTAATCTTTATTTAAAATTGAACACAAATAAAAAATTGTATGGTAAAAAAATTTTAATTGTTGACGATGTTTTTACTACTGGTTCCACAGTTAAAGCAATCATTAAACTTGTAAAAGGGTTGAAACCGAAGAAAATTGAGGTTCTTGTGATGAGTAAAACATTCATGAATTAGCAAGCCGCAATTTAACCTAAACTATGAAATAGTGTTAGACTAATCAGCTCTTGAATGATAAGATAGGTAGGCAAATGTTAAGAACATTTATGATATTAGAAAGGCACATTCTAATTGTGTTGGTGAAGTAATTATGGGATTTTTCGACAGACGAATGTTGAATCAATATGAAAGAGAGGCCACAAAAGTTCTTGCTCTAGAAAAAGGAATGGCTTCTTTATCTGATGAAGAATTGAGGGCAAAAACTCCGTATTTTAAAGATTTGCTTGCTCATGGTAAAACTCTTGATGATATAAAGATTGAAGCTTTTGCTGTTGCGCGAGAAGCTGCCAAAAGAACTCTTGGTGAGTTTCCTTATAAAGTTCAAATTATTGGTGCGCTCGTCCTTCATGCTGGCGATGTCGCAGAAATGAAAACTGGTGAAGGTAAAACTTTGACAGCAACCATGGCTGTCTATTTAAATGCTCTTGCTGGTAAGGGCGCGGAAGTTGTCACTGTTAACGAATACCTATCACAACGTGATGCGGATTGGATGGGACAAATTTATCGCTTTCTTGGCTTAACCGTTGGTGTTAACTTGAGAAGTAAAACAACAGAAGAAAAAAGAGAAGCCTATCTCTGCGATATTACTTATACAACAAATGCTGAACTTGGATTTGATTATCTAAGAGACAATATGGCGGTTGATATGGAGCATCGCGTTTTACGTGGACTCAATTACTGCATTGTCGATGAAGCCGATTCTATTCTTATCGATGAATCGAGAACGCCTTTAATCATTTCTGGCGGCGCTAAAACCTCCGCTTCCCAGTACACTGTGGCTGATCGTTTTTGCAAAGCTTTGAAAAAGGAAAAAGATTTTGTTATTGATGTTAAAGAAAAAACCGTCAATTTAACGGATGACGGAAACGCTAAAGCAGAAAAAATGTTTGGCATTAAGAATTTGTACAATCCTGAATTTGCCGATTTAGTTCATCGAATTCACAACGCTTTAAAAGCCAATTATATTATGGATCGTGATGTCGACTATCTTGTTGATGTCGAAGGACAAGTCCAAATTATTGATCAATTTACTGGTCGTGTACTCCCTGGTCGTGAGTGGTCTGATGGTTTACATCAAGCCGTTCAAGCTAAAGAAAACGTTACCATTAAGCAAGAAACCGTCACTATGGCGACAATTACTTATCAGAACTTCTTCCGCCTATTTAAGAAAATGTCTGGCATGACTGGTACCGCTAAAACCGAAGAAGAAGAATTCCAAAAAATTTATAATATGCGCGTTATATGCATTCCCACCAATAAACCTATTGCGCGTACTGATGCTCTTGATTATGTGTATGCACACAAAGCTCCTAAACTCGCCGCTTTAGTTAAGGAAGTTAAGGAAAGACATGAAAAAGGTCAGCCAATTCTTATTGGTACGGTCTCTGTAGAATCTTCGGAAGAAATTTCCGCCTTATTAACTGCTGCTGGATTAGAACATGAAATGTTAAATGCTAAAAACAATGCTCGTGAAGCTGAAATTATCGCCCATTCAGGTGAAAAAGGTCACATCACTTTAGCTACAAATATGGCTGGTCGTGGAACTGATATTAAGATTAACGATGAAGTGAGAGCTCTTGGCGGATTGTGCGTGTTTGGAACAGAACGACATGAAGCACGACGTATCGACAATCAGTTGAGAGGTCGTAGTGGACGTCAAGGCGATCCTGGCTTTTCTCGTTTCTATGTTTCATTTGATGATACTTTACTTATTCGTTTTGCCGCCGATAAATATCGAGATTGGATTCAAAAACAATTTGGTGATGAAGCTCTTGAAATGAAAATGGTTAGTAACATGATTACAAGTGCTCAGAAGAAAATTGAAGGAATGAACTTTGATACTCGTAAAAACTTGCTTGATTATGATGATGTTTTAGCGAAACAAAGACAGATCATTTACGACAAGAGAGATCGTATTATTGAAGGCAAAGATATCAAAGATATCATTGAAGAAGTCTTTGATACAACAGGTGACTTCTTAGCACATAAAGCTGTGCCAGTGGGAAGTCGTGAACAATTAGTCTCTGGCGATTTATTAATTAAACAAGTTGAACCAAGGTTTTTGCCAAGTGGTTCTATTAAGAAATCTTTATATGAAGAGTCACCAGTCGAAGATTGCGGACCAGATTTAGGCTTTATTCTTCAAGCTCGTTATGAGGAGCGAAAAAAAGAATGGCCCGCTGAAGTTGGTGAGAAAATTGAGCGTGCCATTGTTCTTCATACGATGGATCAAAACTGGACCAAACATATTGATGCGATGGCTCGTTTGCGTGAAGGTATTCATCTTCGTAGTTACGCAAATGTCAACCCATTACAAGATTATGTTAATGAAGGATATCGAATGTTTAAAGAATGTCTCGAAATATCATCTGTTGATGCTGTTTTGAATCTCTTGAATATTAAAGTTGAACCTCGTGAAGAAGCGAAGCCAGCTGATGTTGTCTCTGAACAAAAACCTGGCGAATCAGCAAAGGAGAACGGCTAATATGAAAGACATCGTTGCAATTAAACAACAACTTTGTGCTGTTGGCGAAAAAATCCGCCAACTCGGGTCTTCTCTTTGACTTTGATAAATTAGATTCGGAAGTAAATATATTAAGTAAAAAAAGCGAAGAGCCTGATTTTTGGAATAATTCCGCGGCGGCGCTTGAAGTCATTTCACGTCTTAAATATTGCAAAGATTTAGTCGTTAAATATCGAAAGATGTCTAAGGACTTTGAAGATTTATCAGAATTATTATCGTTAGGGGACGATTCTATTCTTGATCAAATTGATGAAACTCTTCTTTTACTAACAAAAGATGTTAAAGATTTTGAATTGCAAATTCTTTTCAGTGGGGAATTTGACAATTTAAACGCCATTATAGAAATTCATCCAGGCGCTGGTGGAACAGAAGCTCAAGATTGGGTCAGTATGCTTTATCGTATGTATATGTGTTATGCTGATTCCCATCATTTTAAAATTGCCCAAATTTATTATGAGCCAGGTGAAGAAGCAGGAATAAAATCTGTAACATTTAAAATCACTGGTTCTCATGCATACGGTTTGTTAAAAAGTGAAAAAGGTGTCCATCGATTAGTGCGAATCTCTCCTTTTGACTCAAACAAAAGACGACACACATCCTTTGCATCTGTCAATGTTATTCCTGAATTTAAAAATGATAACATCGATGTACAAATCAACGATGCAGATTTAAAAATTGATACCTATCGAAGCGGAGGAGCGGGTGGCCAAAACGTCAATAAAGTGGAAACCGCTGTCCGAATAACACATCTTCCAACTGGAATTGTCGTTTCTTGTCAAATTGAAAGAAGTCAATTGTCAAATCGCGAAGTAGCAATGCAAATGTTGAAAGGCAAATTATATTTGCTTGAATTGGAAAAACGAAGCAATGCATTAAAAGGCATTGTAGGTGAAAAGAAAAACATTGAATGGGGAAGTCAAATCCGCTCATATGTCTTCTGTCCCTATACTTTAGTTAAGGATAATAGAACAGATTACGAAGAAGGAAATGTTGCTTCGGTCATGGATGGAAATATCGATGGATTCATCTATTCATATTTACAGAAGGAGGCCAAGGAAAATGAAAAAAATAGTGACAAAAAATAGTGTAAATCAGTATTTAATGCAAATTCTCGTTGTTATTCTTGGTTCTTTTTTGCTGGCTTTCGGCAATATTGTTTTTCTTAGTCCAGCAATGATTAATGCTGGTGGATTAAATGGTATTTCTATTATTGTTAAATCATTTTTCGCTGAAGGATATCAAGATATCGTTTATAACATAACAACAGCTTCTCTATCAATTTTGCTTTGGATTGTGGGTTTAATTTTTATCGGAAAAGATTTCGCGATAAAAACTCTCTTATCAACAATTATGGTTCCTGTGGCTACCTTCTTTTTCACTTTTACTCCTGGTGTTAGCGATTGGTGTCAAAATATTACATCAGCGATTCTTTCTAGTCCAATGGAAACGGGTGAGATTCTTTTAGCCGGTATCACAGGTGGCGTCATCGTTGGAGTAGGCGTGGCTATTACTTTTGTTGGCGGTGGCAGTTCTGGTGGTGTCGATGTTATAAGCTTCATTCTAAATAAATATTTAAATATCAAACAATCAATTGGCAGTTTTATAGTGGATGGATCAATTATTATCATTGGTTTGTTTGTTATTTTACCGACCGATATGAATTTTCTTGTCAAATGCTTATGCGGAATTTTATCAGCTTTTATTACCGCTATTCTTATTGAATATGTTTATGTTGGTGCTCAAACAAGTTATCAAGTCGATATCATCTCTGAGAAATGGAAAGAAATCAGCGCTTATGCTCAAGAAGTATTGGGAAGAGGCGCGACAATTATTCGAGCGGAAGGTGGATACAAAGGCAAAGAAAGAATTATTCTTAGAGTTGTTTTTGATAAGAGTCAATATCACAAGATTAGAGATTTTATTGTAAAAACGGACCCCAACGCTTTTATCACTTTTACGCAGACAAACGCGGTGTATGGTGAAGGTTTTAAAAAAGCTCATGTTAATCGAAAAAATATAAAAAAGTGACATTTTGCGGAAAAAATGATGGAAGAGGAACATAAATTTACATTAATATCGCCGTATAAACCAACTGGCGATCAACCACAAGCGATTGAGAAATTAGTGGATGGAATCAACCGCAATTTATCATTTCAGGTTTTGCTTGGCGCCACGGGTACTGGCAAGACTTTTACAATGGCTAATATTATTGAGAAAGTCCAAAGACCAGTGCTTGTTTTAGTGCACAATAAAACTCTTGCTGGACAACTTTATTCCGAATTTCAAGAATTGTTTCCTCATAACCGCGTCGAATATTTTGTTTCAAATTTTGATTTTTATCAACCAGAAGCTTATATTCCTAAAACTGATATCTATATTGATAAAAGCGCAGTGATGAATGATGAAATCGAGATGCTCAGAACATCGGCTATCAATTCAGTCATTGAACGACGCGATACAATTGTCGTCGCTTCTGTTGCTTCGATTTACGGATTAACTGATCCTGATGAATATCGCAATCTTGTTTTTAATATTCGTATTGGCGAAACTATAAACCGAAGTTCTTTCTTTAAAAAACTTGTTGATGCTCAATATAAAAGAAATAACTTAGATGCTGTTCCTGGAAGTTTTCGAGTGCGTGGGGATATTATCGAAATTATTCCTGCTAATGCTGAAGCAAATAATGTCATTAGGATTGATACATTTGGTGATGAAGTTGAGAAAATTCAACAAGTTGACTTATTAAATGGTGAAATAAAACATTCATTTCATTCATATCCAATTTTTCCCGCTTATGATCATGCTTCTACGAGACAACGTATTAAAGAAGCCTGTGAAACGATCAAGGTTGAATTAGCTGAAAGAATTAAATTTTTTAAAGAGAATGACAAACCATTAGAAGCTGAGCGCATTGAAATTCGCACTAATCAGGATATGGAAAACATGCAAGAATTTGGCATGTGTCCTGGCATTGAAAATTATTCTCGCCACATTGATAAAAGAAAAGTTGGAGAGAGACCATTTTGTCTACTAGATTATTATCCAAAAGATTTTCTTCTTTTTGTTGATGAATCTCATGTAACTTTTCCTCAGTTGCGAGGTATGTATAATGGCGATCGTTCACGAAAAACAAGTCTTGTTGACTATGGCTTTCGTCTCCCATCAGCATTAGATAATCGGCCTTTAAATTTTGGAGAATTCGAAAAAATAATGCCCACTGTTGTTTGCACAAGTGCCACTCCTGGTGATTATGAAATGCAAAAGAGTGATGGGCCCATTGTTGAACAAATTATTCGTCCGACGGGCTTGTTAGATCCTCGTGTTGAGGTGCGTCCTACACGCGGACAAATTGATGACCTTCTTTCCGAAATTAAAAAGAGAATCCTTGCTCATGAACGAATCATGATTGTCACATTAACTATTCGCATGGCAGAAGATTTATCTTCATTTCTAAAAGAAAAAGGTATTAAAGTCGTTTATCTTCATCACGAGACTAAGACTTTAGAAAGAAGCGAGATTATCTATCAATTGCGTAAGGGAAAATACGATGTTCTTGTTGGCATCAATCTTTTGCGAGAAGGACTAGATATTCCTGAAGTATCACTAATAGCGATTCTAGATGCTGATAAAGAAGGCTTTTTGCGCAGCGCTCGTTCTTTGATTCAAATTACTGGTCGAGCTGCCAGAAACGAACACGGTCTAGTAATTATGTATGCGGATAATATGACTGATTCGATGAAAGTTGCTATTGGAGAAACCAATCGTCGTCGCGATATTCAAAATCGCTACAATATGGAAAATGGAATTATACCTCGCACTATCATTAAAGAAATACGCCCGCCAATTCATAATTCTGACAATGAAATCGATGAGATGATTAAGCTGACAAAGCATGGTTCAAGAACTGAAATCGCTCAACGAATCAAAGAATTAGAGAAGCAGATGAAACAAGCGGCTCATGATTTTGAATTTGAAAGAGCAGCGGAACTGCGTGACATTATTATCGAAATGAAAGCAAATATTTCCTAATCTTTTATTTGCCTTATGCTTCGGTTTTATTTATGATTATTAAGCAATCAATAGAAAGGATGAACATATATGTTAAATTGGTATGACTGGGTCTTAATGGCGGTCGCAATTGTGATCATTATCCTTTGTTTATTGCAAGGTGGTAAATCAGAAGGTGCCTCTGGCGCTATCACTGGTGGTGGATTAAATGTCTTTGTTAAGACAAAAGAAAGAGGAGCAGAAAAAGTTGTTTCGATTCTCACTCTCATCGTCGCCATCATCTTCTTCATCCTAGCAATTATTATCAAACTTATTCAATCCGGCGCTTCTGCCTAATTAATAAAATTCATTCCCTAGTGGAATGTTTTTTATAAAAAAAGTCATCAATGTGATATGCAACCTAAATTCTGAATAAAACAGGAGGAGGGTTATTATTATAAAATGCACAGCGGAATTTAAACTTGAATGTAACAGCATGTATAAAGAGGCATGTATAATTATCACTTTGATGGAATGTTAATCCGTTTAATAGCGATTATTAAAAGATGAAACCGAAATGCTACAATCAAGACATATAAATAAGGGGATTTTATGAATAAGAAAATAATTATTTTTATCAAAACTTTGCTGTTATTTGTGGCTCTCTCATTTCTTTTCTTGCCAATTATTTACACGACTCTTTCAACTTTGCCAAATCCTGATCCTTCTAGTTATTCCTGGATGAGCGTAACTTATATATCTATCCACGCTTATAATAAAACAATCTTTAGCTATATTCTCATTGCTTTAAATTTCGGTCTGCCTTTAATTATGATGTCTTTAATCATTGCGAGACTCATTTATGGTGAGAGAATAAAAATTTCCTATATCATTGTTTTGTCATTATGCTTAATCTATTTTATCTTTCTTGTCGCAACAGGAAATTCACTATTATTTTTAATTCCTGTGATTATTTTTGCTGGTGATATTGTTTACGAGATATTGCTTGTGAAGTTAAAAAAGTAATAGTCACAATTAATAAAAAAGCGATATCGATAACCATCCATTTATAATAAAACCCCTCTGGTTGGTTAGTCCAACTTTTGGGGCTCATATCAATGCGATGACTTTTTATTATGTGAATTACTTATTTACTTTCAATTTGTTTAATCTTGCGATCTTTCACGAGCGTTATAATAGCAGCAACAATTACTAAAACACCAACAACCATAATCAAACCGCCAATAATAATATAGATAATATCAATGATATTTCCCTTTTCAATCCAGAAAACAATACCCACTGTCAATAAGATAATCCATGCCACTAAGGCGCGAACCCAAGCGGGATGATCGCTACGGGATTCAGGATTTGAAACCAATAGGATAAATTTAACGAGTATCACAGCACCCAAAGCGATAAGTATTAATGGCAAACAGTATTGAACAATGGTTCCAATGACGGCACTGGCTTGATCAACAAAGCAAAACGCCACACCAACACCAATGATAACGCCACTAATTAATAAATCTCCGCTGATGCCATTAAAGCCAACTTTCTTTTCGGAAAGAAGAGCAAATGTGGCAATAAAAATAGCGTTCACAAAGCAATAAATAGCAATCATTAAACAAATAATTTTGACTAATTCATCACCATTTTTGTTTAATGCGATAATTAATGTCATCAAACCAAGAGAAAAGAGCACGATTCCAAAGATGATTTTTAACCATTTATATTGTTCAAATAAATTTTTCATATAGAATCCTCCTTTTCATATTATATACGCGAGAGAAAAAAAGTATAATGAAACTCATTAAAGAGGTTTGAAATATGAAACAAGAATTATTACAAGATTATGCTCGTTTAATTGTCAAAAAGGGCATCAATGTGCAAAAAGGAGAAATAGTATGGGTTAATGCTCAACTTGATCAACCAGATTTTGTGACGATGGTTGTGGAAGAGTGCTATAAAGCTGGAGCGAAGGAAGTTGTTGTTCGCTGGTTCCATGATCCCATTAAAAAAATTAGTTATAAATACGAGAGTATTGCTACACTTGGGAGCGTTGATTCTATTTTATTGGCTCGCTATAAATATATGGTTAAAAAATTGCCAACTGTTTTACACATCATTTCGGATGATCCTGACGCTATGAAAGGTGTCAATCAGAAAAAAGTAGGAAAATCTCGCGCAAAAATGTATGGCAAAATTAAGAAATATGTCGATCAAATCGATAGCAAATATAAATGGTGTATCGCTGCTGTTCCAGGCGTTAAATGGGCTGAAAAAGTATTCCCCAGTCTCAAAGGAGAAGAGGCTATTGAAAAATTGTGGGAGATGATTCTTTTCACTTCTCGTGTCGATGGACAAGATCCAGTGGAAAATTGGAACCGACATAATCAATTTTTGATTTCGCAAAGAGATAAACTTGAAGCCCTTAAATTGACAAAGCTCTACTATAAAGATCCAAACGGAACCGATTTCTCCGTGGCTTTAAATCCTGAAGTTCGCTGGGGTGGTGGTGTGGAGGTCGCTCCTAATAAAGGAGAGTTCAATCCTAATATTCCATCTGAGGAAGTTTTTACTACTCCCTTAGCTGGGCATTGTGAAGGCGTTTTGGTCGCTTCCAAACCTCTTAGTTACAATGGTGAAATTATTGATCAATTCTCTATTACCTTTAAAGATGGCAAGGCTGTTAAAGTTAATGCGAAGAAAAATCAAGCTTTGCTTGAGAAAATGATTGCGATGGATGAAGGCGCCAGCATGTTAGGAGAAGTAGCTCTTGTTCCTTATGACTCTCCAATCCGCGAATCAGAAATTTTATTTTACAACACTCTCTTCGATGAAAATGCCGCTTGTCATATCGCTCTTGGCTTAGGATTCCGCGATTTACTTCCTGATTCAGAAAATCTCTCTGCCGAAGAAGTCAAAGCTAAAGGCATCAATAGTTCGATGATTCATGTTGATTTTATGGTTGGAACCAAGAGTTTAAGCATTATCGGTGAAGACGCGCAAGGCCAAAAGACCCAAATCTTTAAAAATGGGAACTGGGCTATTTAATTTTTAAATCAATTATCTCTTCAAAATAAATTACTTTGTTATTAAACAAAATGATCTTTCTTTCCTCGCTCACGATTTTTTTAATGATGTTTTCTTCATTTTGAATTTTGTGGTTGCGAAAGAAAGTCACAATTAGATTTTCCCCATGGTAATTAGTCAAGATATCGTTAATATCTTCCGCTTTATCTTGGGAAATTTGTGGCTTATTTATAAGTTCTTTTTGCTGAATGCTTTTATTAATAGCAGGCATGTGTTCATTTAAAGAACGATAAGGAGCCCATTTTTTCATTCCTCGATCACTCATCGATGATGTCCCCCAATCTGTTCATGCCTCTCTTTAATAGTGCTATCGCTCGTTAAAGCGGAAGCTCTTAATAAAATGTTTTTTCCATATCGCTGATGAATTTTATCAATAGTGGTCAACAATATTGAACTTTTAATTTGTTTATTTTGATCTTCAAAAATATTTAATTGTTGGAAACCAGAATCGATTAATTTTCCAAAACTCATTCCGACATTTCTAATGGGCAAATCTTTAATATTCTCATGGAATATCTCTAAAATTGCTTCATATAATAATTTGGTATTATCGGTGGCGTGCAAGAGAGATAATTGCTTAGAAAAACCACCTTGATTTTTAGAGTAACCGATGAAAAGAGAAACGAGCGATGAACATTTTCCTTCTCTTCTCATTCTTTCGCTCAAGTCATCACACATCTCCTGCAAAATAGTGGTGATGTTGTTTTGATTATAATCTTTAAATAGCACTTGTCCGATGGAAAGACTTGTGGATTGAGGAATGTATTTTTCATGGATATCTGCCTCATCAATTCCGTGCGCGTGACGATAGAGTTGTTCACCAATAACGCCGAAACTTTTAGTGAGAAAAGAGAGATTGGATAACGCTATATCTTTAACTGAAAAAATGCCTAATTTATTCAATTTTGCTTCCATTCGCGCTCCAATTCCCCAAATTTTATTTAGCGGACTAATCGGCCATAACTTAGTTTTGACATCTTCTTGATGCATGATAGCAATCCCATTTTTCTCTTTTTTGGCATAGACATCTAAGGCGACTTTAGCGAGAAAAAAGTTATCTCCAATTCCCGCTGTGGCGGCCAATCCTGTTTTTTCTTTGACGGTATTGATAATTATCTCCACTAGTTCTAAAGGGGTCTTTTGATAATAAGATAAATAACTTGTGATATCGAGAAAAGCTTCATCGATGGAATAGATATGAATATCTTCTTGACTGACAAAATCCAAAAAGACATTAACAACTTTTGCTGACATGTCGATATAGTGCTCCATGCGTGGCAAGGCAAAAATATAATTAAAACGAGTCGGCAAGTCTCTGACTCTCAATCTCGATGGAACACCTTGGCTTTTTAAATAAGGAGAAACAGATAAAACAATCGTATTCTTTCCGCGTGCTTCATCAGCGACCACCAAAGGAGTGGTCCATGGATCTAAGTGACGATCAAGGCATTCGACAAAAGAATAAAAAGCTTTTAAATCAATGACAACGATGGTTCTTGTTTTTTCAATCATAGATACTTACATTGTAAAAGAAAATCACTTCTTTTTTCACTAAGCAAAACCAATATTTTTATTATTAATTGAGATTATGCTATCATTAAAATGATAATTTGAGGTTAGGAGGAGCCAAAAATAATATGGAAATTACGATGATTATTTTATCTTCGCTATGTTTGGTAGCGGTTATTGTTTTAATTTTTGTCATTGTCAAAAGAAAGCCGGTCCCCACTGAAACAAAAATAGATTTAAAAGAAATCGGAGCTCTCGAGAAACAAATTGATTTACTCAGCACTCAAATTAAAGGCGACATCGAATTAGCGGTCGTCAAAGAAATGAACAAAGTCAGTGACCAAACTGTAAAAAACAGCGAGATGAACAATGATAAATTGGAAAGATTCCAAAAAAATATCGCCGAAGCTCTTAATACTCGCTTTGATGCTTTAAATAAACAGATGGAAGATAAAATCACTCTTATCAATAAAAAAGTTGACGAAAAACTCTCGGAAGGCTTTAAGAGCACTAATGAATCAATGACCCAAGTTAGAGAGCGACTTCAAGCGATTGATGCTGCCCAAAAGAATATTGAAAATCTTTCCAAAGATGTCGTTTCTTTAAAACAGGTTTTAGAAGGCAATCAAAGCCGTGGCCAATATGGCGAATATCAATTAAGCATGGTTCTTCACAATGTCTTTGGTGATACGGAAGGCTGCTATCAAGAACAGTATACGATGAAGAAAGTTAAAGATGGCGATGATGTCCGAGCGGACGCTGTCGTCTTTATGCCTGAACCAAATCGAATGATTTGTATTGACTCAAAATTTCCTTTCCAAGATTATGCGAAAGTTTTTGATGCTCAAAGCGAAGAAGAAAAAGATCGCTTAACCAAAGATTTTGCTAATGCGGTGAAAAAACATATTACTGCGATTAAAGATAAATACATCGTTGATGGTAAAACCGCTCCTGAAGCCTTGATGTTCATCCCCAATGATGGTGTCTTTGCTTTTATTCATCACAATTGCCAAGATGTCATTGAATATGCTCGTGACAAAAAAGTAATTCTCACTTCACCAAGCACCTTACCCGCAATTTTAGTCACTATTAACATGGTTAAAATTCAAGCTGAAAGAGCTAAAAATGTCGAAGAAATTAATCGCCAACTCCATCGTTTGAGCAAAGATTTTGAAATGTTTGGACGCGAATGGAATAAATTCTCCGATGATTTAGAGAAGACTTCCAAAAGCCGAGAAAAATTGGATACGCGAGTCAATAAAATCAACAATAAATTCGATGCGATACGCGGGAATGAAAAACTTGATGAAATTGAAGAATCTCATGATGAATTATTTGACGACAATGAAACCATGGATAATAAATAATGAAACCAGATAACAATCATACAATCGTTAATTTTTCTAATTCAATTTTGAAGCATTTTTCCGCTCCTACTTGGCACGAGAGTGTGCCAGAAGTTGATCAGGTTTTAAAAGGACGCAACAAAGTTGTCGTCATGCTTTTTGATGGATTAGGAAAATATATCATAGAGAAGCATCTTCGTCCGCGTGGTTATATGCGTTCGCATTTTTTGACAACGATCGAGGCCACTTTTCCTCCGACTACTGTCGCTTCCACAACAGGCTTTTTGAGTGGCAAATTTCCGATTGAAACAGGATGGCTTTCGTGGAGCCAATATTTTGAAGATTATGGCTATGACATTGAAGTATTTAAAAACACTCGTAGTAGTGATGGCTCTTTAGTGCGGGACAAAAACGATTCCATTCTCTTTGAGAAATGTCCTTATGAAAACATCTTTCAACAAATTGAAAAAGCTAATCCAAGTATTAAGGCAATCGGGTTATTTCCTGATGAAGTCAATCATGGGAAAGGTCCTAAAAGCCTCAAAGAAGCACGTCAACTAATCACTAACGCTCTAAAAGAAAATGATCAAACCTTTATCTATTTTATTGACATTACCGGATGGAAAAATTCACCATTATGGTGTCAAGCATCCCTATGTTCATCACGTTATTAAACAAATTCAGCCTTCACAAAAAAAGTGACCAAAGCGAATCCGATACGATTTTCTTTTCCTTTGCCGATCATGGATTAATTGATGTGAAGTATTTTGATATATGCGAGCACGAAGATTTACATTCGCTCTTATCACAAGATATGTCTTTTGAAAAAAGAGTGGCCAATTTCTTTGTCAAAACAGATAAGAAAAAAGAATTCCAAGATTTATTTAATAAATACTATGGTCAATATTTTGAGTTAATGGATCGAAACTGTCTTCAAAGATGAACTTTTGGTAAAGGCACACCTCACCCACTTTCTTATAAGTTTATTGGCGACTTTATCGCTATCGCTAAAGACATCTATTGTCTATATGCCTCTAAAGAAATGACTCCCGAAAAATTTGTCCCTCATAAAGGTCATCACGCCGGAGGAACAAAAGAAGATGGAAATCAACATCAGTGTTTACAATCGTTAAAAACCATTGATTTAAAGTTATTTTTGAGCGCTTAAGCAATATTATTTGACAACTTCGTAAACGATATCAGCGGCAAAAGACTGCTGTTGGAATCAAGAATAATAACGAACTTCAATTACGCCAAAATAGATGAAATATAGAAAACATAAGCCTAGGACAACGATGCAAGGAATTCTTACTTTATCTCCAAAAAACGAGACGAGCGAAAACTAATGACATCATTGCTAAGGCAAACTAAAACTAATACTATGAGAAAATAGGTTATCGGGACGGATTGGTGAAATTAAGAGACTGCGATACTGGACTTACCCACAAATCATCTGACTTAATAATGGGTAGGAAAAGAAACGAAAGTGCTAAAATATTAGCAAAGACTTGATGAAAACAATTGTTTTATTATTCATAATTACCCCCTAATGGTGCTTGGTCACCATCTGAATTACTTAAACAAAAGCCACAAGTAATATATTGATTATCAACCCAATACTTGCAACGTTTGTAACTAGAACCATCATAAGTCCAAGTATCATCATAATCATAATATAATCGAAAAATTAAAAATTATCTAATAATTTAGAGTGGAAAGAACAGGGAGTGCTAGGGAATTACTTTTAAGCTACGAACAAGTTCGTATTCTATACATTCAAGACACAGATTATTGTGTTTAATAAATTCAATTTCATGCTATAATACATCTCGCACATGGGTCTGTAGCTCATCTGGGAGAGCGCCTCGTTCGCAACGAGGAGGTAGCCGGTTCGATCCCGGTCAGATCCACCAATTATGAAAAACGCTTCCTTATTGATGATTGTGAAATTGTCATAAAGGGAGTTTTTATTTTAATATTTGCTTCTATTATCATATTTATATCACCATGAATGAATGATATATTAAAAAATAGATATTAGAGGGGATAAATGGACAACTTCATTGGTTTAATATTCACATTAATAGCGGTTATCTTTTAATTTATTTTGGTTATCAAATAGATGAAAAAGGGCATGCTTATCCAAAAGTAGCTCTTAATCGTCGGCTTGCCAAATTATTCTTTTTATATAATAAAAAAGAGCGTACTTATTTCTCGTTAACAGCATTATTAATTGAAAGCGCCGCAACTTTATTTGGCTTAGTGAGCATCATATTATTTATCTTAACTTTTATCTTGGGAAATAATGACTTTAATTTCGCTTATTCAGTCTATGCTTTTTCTCTCTGCGCAATTGTGGCGGTGATATACATCATTAAGTTAATTATTTTGTTTATCAAAGAAATTAAAAGTGATTGGAAAAATCGCGAATAAATATATTTCAATTATTATTAAGTTTTCCATATAATAAAAAGAAAATAATTAAAGGGGTCCAAAAACATGAAAAAAGGTCTAATCATCGGAGGGAGTGTTCTTCTTCTCATTTGTATTGTGGTCGGTTCAACATGGATTAGTGCTTATAACGGCGCTATTAAAAGAAGCCGTTGTTAATGAAGATTTAGGCAATGTTCATGCTTCATTAACTGGAAGATATGAAAAAGTCGCGACATTTATTGATGCTATTCAAGATGCCAACGCCACCATTCAAGGATATCTAGATACTATCGCTCAAGCTCGCGAAGCTTTTGCTGATGCTATTAGCAATAATAACAATGATGACGCTTACGATTCTTCGGCAACGATTGATCAAACTTTGTCACGCTTGTCAGTTATATGGAAGATAACCCTGATTCATATAATACTGTCAGTTTATATAGTGGTTATCTCGCTGAGTTTACGCTTCTACCAATGATAAATTAATGACATTGAGGAATATAATGAAGCAGTAAAAGAATACAATACGCATATCCAAATTTTCCCTAATGTTATTTTTGTGGGAAGTCGCGAAAAATACACTCAATATAGCACAGCTAATTACAACGCTACCTTACCAACTTTTAATTAGATAATTACATGAAAAACAAAAAGCCTTTTCTTTTAAATCCTTTTTGTTTCCATCTTCGTTTTTTCCTTTCTCTTTTGTGTGGCTGTCAAAGTGCGCCCGCTATTAAAGAAACCGAAGAATTTTATATTAATGATCGCCATATCTTACTCAATGCCACTAAATGGACCATCTTAACTTATAGTGAAGAACTTTATGATGATTCACAGACTGAAGAATTTAAAGAAGCAAAATCAATGGGCTGACAAGTTGTCGTCGCTACCTATCTAGGCGATGCTAATATCGACACGACGGATATATTTAATTCTTGGGAATAGGCGAAAACGATATGGGCGTTTTAATCGTTCTGTTCTTTCTGAAACCGAAGATGATTATGCCTACCAAAACATGATTTTTGAAATAGGCAAAAAATGAGCGGTTATTTCTCCGCTTTTACGGCCAACAATCTCATCAGTGAATATTTATGATCCAGAGATAAATAGTGGTGATTATGACCAGAGATTAATCTCTTTATATTTTGCTGTTATGCAACATATTTATCTCAAGTCTATAACTATGATAGTTATAACTATCAGAGCTTTATGGATGAATATGCCACTAATAAATATGAGTATTTTGACCTTTTGCCGAGTGATTATGAACCTGAACCTCTCCCTAACTGGGCATGGGCTTTAATCATTGCAGGAATCGTCTTATTAGGAATCATTCCTAGTGGTTTTGTAATAAAACATCTTGCCACCTTTATTTCACGCGGTGGAGGAGGCGGTTCAGGTGGATATTGGTTTAAGCATTAAAAAAACTAGTCGTTTAGGTGGCTAGTTTTTTGTTGATTGATTTAAATCAAAACAGGAGTGACTTTTTGATAGATACGGGTAGCTAATTTCCCATCAAGGACAATTAAGGCTGCCTTATTATCGCTGACAAAGTCATATTCGGTTAATAAGTTTTCCGCTTTGCTTTCTTCTTCAGCTTGTTCTTTGATAAACCATTGGAGGAATTCTTGGGTGGCAAAGTCTTTTTCCTTAATAGCGATATCAAGAATATCAGAGATGGACTTTGTTATTTCTTGTTCATGCTTGATTTGAAGAATGAGGGGTTCTCGAATATCTTGATAGCCACTATAAGGTTCGTCAATCTTTAAGGAGATGACGCGCATATTTCTTAAGATGAGATAATCTCTAAAATATAGAGCGTGATCTCTCTCTTCTTGCGCTTGAACAACGAAGTAATGAGCAAAGCCTTTTAAACCTTTTTCTTCATAGTAATTCGCCATCTCGAGATAGAGGTAACTACTATGTAGTTCCTTTTGAATTTGTGTATTGATTAAATCTGTTATTGTTTTGTTTAACATCGGATGTATCTTCTTTCTGAAAGCTTTTTCTCTTTCATCTTTATTTTAAATAGTCAATTTTGTGAAGGATAGTAATATGCTTATAAATCTTTAAAGAGATATCTTTCTTTGCTATCCCCAAATTTGGGAAAATGAGCTTTTTTTGTTAAAATAGTCACAATGACATATTTTAAAAAGAAGGAGGATAAATATGAAAAACACAATCGGTTTTATTAAACCAAATTATCCAGGAGAAAGAAGAGTCGCTATTCTACCAGAAGATATCGTTAATTTAGAAAACGGATCGTTGTTGAAAAAGGGTTTGGATCAACGATGGATATTAGGGATGAAGACTATCGACAAGCGGGAGCAGAAGTGATGGAAAGAGAAGATGTTTTTAAGAGATGTGACAATATCTTTTCTTTAAAATTAATTCAGCCATCTGATTATCGCTTTCTTCGCGATGGGCAAATGATTATCGGCTGGACTCACCCATTTGGATCAGGCGGCACTTTTATCGAGAACAATGCCTCGACATATTAAGGTTGTGGATTTAGATAATATCACTCCGCGTTTATTTTATGAGGATAAAGTTATTGATTTAGTTCATATCCCTCGAAATTTTGTTTATCAAAACAGTTTTATCGCTGGATATGCTTCAACTTACCATGCGTTAGTGGCATTTGGTGTTATTCCTACTTCCGAAACAAAGGTTGCTGTTTTATCGAGTGGCAATGTTGCGCAAGGAGCGTTTAAAGCTATTTCAATGTTTAATCCTATTGTCCGGATGTTTTATCGCAAACAATGAATGAATTTTATCAATCAATCGGAGAATATGACATCATCATCAATGGTATTCAAGTTGATAAACCCAACATCAATATCATCAATCAAGAGCAACTAAAACAAATTAAAAAAGGAGCTTTATTATAGATGCCGCTGCTCATCAAGGGCGGGCAATTTATGAACTAAATTTACTTATTTAGAAAGACCAATCGCTTATACAGAGGCGTTGCCTACTATTGTTTAAGCAATTTGCCATCATTATTTTATCGCACGGCAAGTCGTGAAATCTCAAAGGCTTTTGCAAATATATTTATCGTCCTAATTTAGATGTTATTTTCCACTATCTAAAAGAGGCACGATAGGACTCTGAAGAAAATAGAAAAGTATACCCAATTCTAATTCCTTTACACTATGGCGCTAACTATAGTGGAATCAAATATGGCGCGGAATATCTGACGAAGTTTTAGATGATTATATTTTATTACCAGAATTAAAAGTTGAAGATCAAACAACTGATCCACATTTAAAGAATCTTTCTTCAGTTATCGCCACTAATGAATTGCTTTTTTCGGTGACTAAAACAATCTACCAAGCTCATAATTTTCCCTGATTATTGGTGGTGACCATAGCGTGGCTTTGGATCAATATCGGCGGTGGCTAATGATGAAGATGATTTGGGAGTTATTTGGATTGATGCTCACGGGGATATGAACACAGAACAAACGACGGAAAGCGGGAATATTCACGGAATGATTTTAGCGGCTCTTTTGGGTAAAAGGTACTGATAGTCTTGTGAATTTAGGCGAAGACAAAATTAAAATAAAGAAAGATAATGTCTACATTTTTGGTGTGCGTGATTTAGATGATGAAGAAAGCAACAATTGAACATCTTCATATCAACTATTATTCTTACAAGAACATTGAAAAAGTTGGTCTCGAACACGCTGTGGAGGAAGTTATTGATTATTTAAGGGAAAAATTAACAGACTTCATTTGTCACTCGATTTGGATGCGATGAATCCAAACATCATTCCTGGTGTCTCTGGTTCCAGTGGCCAATGGCTTCAACAAAGAAGATATAAAATTTATTATTAAAAATTCTTTCAACGTTATTCGATTAGTTCCTGTGATATCGTTGAATACAATCCTCTAAAAGATAAAGATAATATGACACTCAATTATATTGTTGAATTAGTACATCTAATTAAAGAATTAGTTTAATCATCAACATAGATGATTTTTTCTGGATGGAAAAGCAAGAGAACTTCGGGATTATAAATATTATTGTTCTGAGCAAAATATGAGACAGGATACAATTTACAAGTAAGATAAAATTTCGCATCTTTAGGGATATAACGATCAATTTGAACAAGCAATGAATTCATTGAAACAGCACCGACAACTGGATATAACTGATTTTGGCAATAAAGCATTGATCCTGTGTAATTTCTTAAAAAGCCTGCTGCATAGCCAATTGGCAGCTCAGCTAATAAAGATGAGCTAGCAGCGGTATATCCAGGATAGTATCCAAATGTATCGCCTTTTTTGGCGTGAATAATGCGCGAAGCATAGGTATATAGTTCAATGCTTTGTTCAAATTTGGCATCTAATCCATCTCCATAGAGATTAGAACCTATTCTAATTGCGTTGCCAATATCGACTAAATAATTTTCCGATGAAACAAGATGCTTGTATTGAACATCAAAAAGAGAAAATATTTCGCGTATATAAGCGATAGCTTTCGTTTCTTTTGAACCGCGTAAATGTCCGTATATTCCTTCTACATTAATGTCGTGTTCGTGACAGAGAGATATGGCTTTTTAATATCATCAATTGTTTTGATATCACTTCGATTGTGCCTGAGATCAATCTGAATATGGACTCGACGATGGCTTAAATGACTGATAGCTTTGATTTGTTTTAAATTATTAATGGAATAGAGAAGATGAGGATTATCGATTAATTTTCGCGAGGACTTTCAAAAATTAAAACATCTTTTGAACCTTCAGCTTTAAAAAGACTTAGCTTCTTCTAAAGAGCTGACACAAAAAGAGGAATATCGAAAGATTTTGTTAAAGTTTCAACCACTTGTTTCATGCCACACCCATAAGCATTGGCTTTAATGACGGGAAAACATATTTTCCTGTTTTATCAATCGACTTTTGATAATTTCTCCTTATGGCACCTAAATTAATTGTTTTATAGAGCATGATTATTCCTTTCTAGCAGTAAAACGTAGCGGTCGTGGTCATTGTATAATTTCTTTTGTTCATAGACATTGAAACCATGTTTGAAAAATAATTTTTGAGAAGCGAAATTATCCAATGCCACAGAAGCATAGACATATTTTCTTTTAATTAATTGAAGAGCTCTTTCCAATAGCAAACTTGCAATTCGATGCCCGCGATATTCCGGTGATACAAAAATGGAATCAATGATCGCTGATTCGAAAAGACTATGTCCAGTCAAATAATGAATTTCTTCAGTGGGGTACATGACAATAGTGCCACCCACCAAGTCATGATTATTTATACATAATAAAATAAAGCCACCTTGTTCAGAAATAGCATAATTTAATTCTTCTTTTGTCGAGGGAACAAAAAATTTTTCTGGGAATTCTCGAGAAAGTTTTTCCATCAAATTCAAGATAGAAGAGATATGAGAGTTTGTTGCTCTAATGATTTTAAAATCGTTAATTTTTTCCATATGTTATTCTAACATGTTGAGCCATTATTGTAAAATTTACTTCCCTCACACAACAGATGAAGAAATTTTTTACTTCAAAATTTGTTTTTTATTTTGATCCTGGCGAGCTCTTTCGATTCTCGACATGATATTTTCCATGATTTCTAAATATAATTTCTCGCCGAGGATTTCATCTTCCCAATGGTGATCGATACTCGGGTTATCATTTACTTCGATAATGTAAACTTTGCCATCTTTATATTTCAGATCAACACCATAGAAACCATCGCCGATGGCGTTAGCGGCTTTTAAAGCCGTTTCGACAACTTCTGGAGGAGCTTCTTCAATGAGCAGCGTTTCTACTCCTCCGACTGTAGCGCGTGATTTATTAGCGTTCCAGTTATAAATTTGCCAATGGTCGCGCGCCATATAGTATTTGCAGGCATAAAGCGGTTTGCCTTCCAGAATGCCAATGCGCCAGTCATAAGAACTTGGAATGTATTCTTGTGCGATGATGAGAGCGCTCCCACGGAATAATTCGTGCATCTTAAGTTTCAATTCTTTTTCATCTTGCACTTTAAAAACACCGCGAGAAGAAGAACTATCAGGTCGTTTTAAAATAATTGGAAAGGTAAAAGTAGAAAGAATTTTATCAATCGGAGTGGAGTGGCTGATAATTAATGTCTTGGGAGTGGGAAGATTATGGCTTCTCATGCATTCATGGAAATATAATTTATTAGCGCATTTTAAAATTGACCATGGATCATCAATAACCGCCAAACCTTCGGAATAAGCGTAGCGGGAAAATTGATAGGTATAGTTATCGACATTAGTGGTTGCGCGAATAAATAAAGCATCAAACTGCGGGATACGTGAATAGTCATCTTTGGTGATGAATTCAACATAAAATCCGACCTTTTTTGCTGCCTCGATAAATCGATCAAGAGCTGTTTTTCCCGAAGGAGCAGCTGGCTCTTTAGGGTCGACGAGAATGGCAAGGTCAAATTTATATTGTTTGATTTTGGAGATGGCAAAGCGATTGAGGGAGAAGTATTTTTTTGCACCCTTCAACAAATTGTCGTCTACTTCAATATCATCTAGTGTCAAAATGTGAATCTTCTTTAACTTCCAGGTTCTCTCTTTGACAAAAGTTACTTCGAGAAGAGGAGCTTCAAACAAATGAAGAATAGCGCGTCCTAGTCTTTCATATCGCGGCGGATGAGTTTGTCCAAAAATGATACGGAAAACCACTTCTTTTTTGCTATTTTGCTTAAAGGTTTCTTGGATAACATCAAATACTTCTTCGCCAATTGATTCAGTAATGGTTTGATCGAGAGCATCTTCGAGTGTGGCGACAGTGGGAATGGGGCGAAGTTCACGAGCACTCGCGAGAAGAGAAACATAATATCCTAATGTTTGGTAGCCGAGGGAGGAGCAGAGGTTGAAAACTCGTAAGTCCTTGGCGGTTTGATATTTTTCCTCATTGAGAAATTGATTAACAGTCACGACTTCAAGATTAGGAATATCTTTCAGCCAAGGAAAATTGTGGTCCACGACAGCGATATTGGCGATATATTCTTTTTCATTAGTATCTTCGCATAATTGCAAGACCATCTTATAGGCATGTTCGTCTTTTCCATAAAAATCATTCAATTTCTCAATGACATAAAAACCGAATGATTTGTACCATTTTAAAAGGCGATCATTTTGAGAATCAGCCTCTAACGATAAGCGATGAATGTTGTTTTCTTTGGCTTTAGCAACAATATCATTAAGGATAAAACGCCCATAACCTTGAGTTTGATATTCAGGAAGAATGGAGATGGAATAGATTCGCCATGTTTTCGCGAATTTAAAAATAATAGCGCTTCCCACAGATTGATGGTTGTCGTCTTTAATGATTAAGACGGATTGATGATGGCTATCAAGGCTATGTTTCAAGGAAGATAAAGAAGATCTTCTTGAGGCAGGAAAGGTTTGCTCTTCTAATGTTTTGAGAAACGGTTCGTCTATTTTTTGAGCTTTATGAATTTCAGGCATATTTTTTCTCTGAAATAATAACTTTCTTAATGTTTAACTCTGCAAGAATTATTATACTTTGTCTTTTCAAGTTTGATACAGCAATGTGATATTTCTTAAAACTTTTATAAAGAAGAGCGAATAGCGTAAAATGAATTAATAAAGAAAAGCCTTGTCAGTGGAGGAAAAAAAGATGAGAAAAGTGATACCAATTGAAAAAGTTGCCGCCAAATTAGAGCTACCTAAACAAGTTTTTGAATTTTATGGTCATGATAAAGCCAAAATTGATGTTTCATCCCTTAACTTAAGTGCCAAAAAAGATGGTGATGTGGTCTTGGTAACCGCTATTACACCTACCAAAGCTGGCGAAGGAAAAACGACGATGTCAATCGCCTTAACTGACGGGTTAAATCGCCTTGGTGAAAAAGCCATTCTTTGCTTGCGCGAACCTTCACTAGGCCCAGTTTTTGGGCTTAAAGGAGGAGCGACAGGCGGAGGAAAAGCCAGCGTTGTTCCCAGCGACGATATCAATCTTCATTTCACGGGTGACATGCATGCGCTTACTTCATCGATTAATCTTATTAGTGCCATAATTGATAACCATATCTATCAAGGCAATCAATTAGGCATTGATCCAACAAAAATTGTGTGGCATCGCGCTCTTGATATGAACGATCGTGCTCTTCGCGATGTGATGATTTGTTGCAATCCCAAAGATGGCATCAAAAGAAAAGAGAAATTTCAAATCACCGTCGCTAGCGAATTGATGGCCATTTTATGCCTCAGTGAAAATGAAGAAGATTTCCTTGATCGTATTAATAATATTATTGTGGCTTATTCTTTTGAGAATCATCCCATTTATCTTCGCGATTTAAAAATCTCTCACGCCATTATGAAATTGATGAAGAAAGCCTTAAAGCCCAATTTAGTCCAAACCTTAGAAGGCAACCCTGTTTTGATTCATGGTGGCCCTTTTGCCAATATCGCTCATGGTTGTAATTCCTTAATTGCCACTAAACTGGCGATGAAACTTGCCCCCATCGTAGTGACAGAGGCCGGCTTTGCTGCCGATTTAGGAGCGGAAAAATTCTTTGATATCAAATCAAGAATTGGACATTTAAATCCTAAAATGGCAGTTTTAGTCGCGAGTATTAAAGCCCTAAAACTACATGGTGGATCGGACAGCCATCATCTTGATATCGAGAATGTGCCCGCCATGCTGGAGGGAACAAAAAATCTTGATCAACATTATCAAAACTTACTTCAATACCAAGTGCCTGTCTTAATTGCTATTAATCATTTCAAATCTGATTCTCCTCAAGAAGTGAAAGAATTGATTAAATGGTGCCAAGAAAAACAATATCAAGTGACATTTGTCGATAGTTATTTGAAAGGATCAACTGGAGCGCTTGACTTTGCTCAAAAAGTTAAAGACATTCTTTTAAAAAAAGAAGGCAACTATAAACCTCTATATGATTTGAATTTATCTCTTGTTCAAAAAATTGATATTATCGCTCGCAAAATTTATCATGCCAATGGTGTGATATATACTAAAAAAGCGAAACAAAATATCGAAATGATGGAAAAGCTGGGCTATCGAAACGTTCCAGTTTGTATCGCCAAAACACCTCTCTCTTTTAGCGACAATCAGCATCTTCTCAATGTTCCAAAAAACTTTAAAATTCATGTGCGAGATGTCTATGTTAGTGCTGGAGCAGGATTTGTTGTTTGTCTAACGGGCGAAGTGCTGACCATGCCGGGTCTTCCGAAGATTCCGGCCGCCGTTAAAATGGAAGAACAAATTTAACCTATTTTCCTCTATTAATTTTCTAAGTCAAAATAAAAGCATACTATAAATAGCGTCCTTAGAGCGGTTAATGATAAAACTATTTAGTTTTTTCTTGATGCTGAGTGATATACTAAAAAATATGAAACATCAAAAAGCACTTTTTGTAAGTGTCGTTGCTCTTGGGCTTTCAGCGATTGTCATCGCTATCAATCCATCGATTCGAATCTCTGCTTCATATAATAGTGAATTGACTTGGTGGGAAAACGATTGTCAACTCCCTGATGGCTATACATCAATATCGAGTATTGTTGACTCAGGAGTTACTTCAACCGCTTACACGACAAGAGGAACAATAACATCTATTGAAGGCAATTCTTATTTTGTTCAATCGCAAAATCGAGGTTTTTGCATCTATAATACCAATTCAAGTTATGCGGGTTTTTCTCTCGGCAATGTAGTTGATGTTACGGGGACGAGAAGCGATTATTATAATCTGATTGAATTAAGTCCAACCGCTGCTTCGCTATATGCTACTACGAATCCATATCCCGTGATTTCCGCCAATGTTTCTTCGTCTAATTATACGAGTTTTTGCACGGCTGATAATGTTGGTAGATTAATGACATTATCCGGAATGACTGTAACGGACATTTCTTCAAAAACCATTACTTTCGATTATGATGGTGTCACGGTAAATGGTCGCATTACTAGTAGTTCATATGATGATTTAACTACGGCTCTCACAACATATAAGAACAATAATACTTCAATCGATTTTCAAGGCATTCTTTCGGTTTACAATACTACTTATCAAATTCGTCTTTATGATACAAGCTGTTTGAGCGAACACGCTGATACGCTTATTAATTCAATATCTGTTTCTCCAGTTAATAGTAATGTTGATCGTGGCGGAACGATTCAATTTTCAGCGAGTATCAGTCCAAGCGATGCCTCCAATCAAACAATTTCTTGGTCGACAACAGGCGGTGGAACAATTGATTCAAGCGGTTTATTTACCTCCACAACCGCTGGTACATATACGATTACTGCGACTGCTCAAGATGGCAGTGGTGTCACAGGTACAACCTCAATAACCGTTAATCAAGTTAGCATTCTTGTCACTTCGATTACCATCGATTGCTCATCTTCAACATTTGCACAGAACAATGATTATACATTCACCGCTTCTGTTCTTCCTTCTAATGCCGACAATACAAATGTTAACTGGTCAGCTAGTGTGGGAACAATTACTTCAACTGGTGTCTATACTGCTTCCAATTTAGGAACAGTGGTGATTACCGCCACCGCTCAAGATGGCAGTGGTGTCACGGGCACAAAAACTATCACCGTGGTGGAACAATCAACGCCAACAGAAGGAACAGTTATTGCTAATCCAACTCTCAGTGGAGATACACTTGGTCCCCTTTACTCTCCCGGCACAAATGATGAAATTGTTTTTACCTACTTAGAGATGATTAATCTATATGGCGATTCACTTCTTTTTGACTATGGAAACTTCGAGGTTCTTATTGACGCTGGACAAACCTCTGATGAAGATAATGTTATGGCTGCATTAAGCAAATATGTCACAGATGGATGTTTGGAAGTTCTCATTGTTACTCATCCTCATAGTGATCATTTGGGCGGTCTTGGCGATTATTCATCTATGATTAGCAATGGTGGTATTACTTCAATTAAATACATCGTTGATTTCGGTGGCACCTATACCACGACTGTTTACAATAATTATGTAACAACAAGAAATTATTATATTGGACAAGGTGCGACTTATTACAGCATTTATGAAATGGTTAATAACAGCAGTTCGGGCTATCCTAATATCTTTAATATCTGTAATGATATCAATATATATTTTCTTGATTCGGGAGCCTATACGCAAACAGGCGTCGCCATCAGCAGCGATTATGCAAACGAATCTTCAGTTTGCACCCTCTTCTCTTTTGGCACTAACCGTATCCTTTGTTGTGGCGATTTAACTAATTCTTCATCAAGTGGTGGCACTCCCGAAACATATTTAATTGATAAATATGGACCAAGTGGAGAAGGCTTATGGAGCGCTTCAACAACTAACATTGTTAAAGCTAATCATCACTGCAGTAATACCCATGGTAGCAATAGCTCAGATTGGGTGGATGGAACATTGCCAGATTATGTGATTATTTCTGCTGCTTTAGTCAGCGCGAATCGCAGTGAAAACAGTGACAATGTGTCAACAAGTCAACATCCTAACGCTACTTCACTAGCGCGCTATTTGGCGGCTACCAGCAATGTCTACTGCAATATCGTTAACGGCTCGACCCATTTTACTTATGCGACGACCACCAGCAATCCCGTTCTCTCTTTTGATGGCCGAACTTTGAATTATTCTTATAATGGCACCATCGTCAGCGCGGAAACGGAAAAAGCCTACTTATTGACTCAATCTTCCTTCTATTCACAACTATATAGTTGATGAGTTTAAGGTACAAAAAAAGACTAATGATAAGAATCTTCACGAGATTCTTTTTTTAGTCAATTTCTTTAATTTTACTTCTTAAAAAATCAATGATTGCTTTTCGCGTGACGATTCCGATAAAAACGCCGTTATCATCTTCGACAGGAACAAAGTTTTGATTAGCGATTAAATCAATTAATTCGGTAATATCTTTATCGATGCGAATGGCGACATTAGAGCGATAGGGTTTAATCTCTTTAATAGAAATCTTTTCACAGGCGAAAATAGATAAATCTCTTTCCTTGATAAACCACAAAAAGTCGCTAGTTGATAAAGTTTCAATGTATCTTCCCTCTTTGTTAATCACCGGAATAGAGGAATAACGATGGTTCTCCATCTTCTCTAATGCTTGACGGATGGTATAGGTGTCATAGAGATATTCCACATTGTTCTTGGGGATCAAGAAGAACAAAACATTCATATAATAATTATATCATTTTCTGTAAAGCAATGATTTGTTTTTTTATAGTATTAGTTTATTTATTGACCATATTTTATTAAAATATTCCCGAGAGTTTAATGCTAAAGATTAAATTATGATACATGAAGATGTCATTATCCTAATACCGAGTTACGAACCGGAAGAAAATATTATTTTTTTAACCAAACAACTCAGTGAAGAAGGTTATCCTCTTTTAGTGATCAATGATGGGTCATCAAGAAACTATGATGCAATATTTGATGAAGTTGAAAAATATGCAAAAGTCATCTCTTATGACAAAAACAAAGGCAAAGGATATGCTTTAAAATATGGTATTAATCACATTCGAAAAAATTGCCCAAATGTCAATTATGTCATTACCGCTGATGGAGATGGTCAACATTCAATTAAAGATATTGGAAAAGTTTATCATAAGTTAACGGAAACCAATGAACTAGTTTTTGGCGTTCGTCATTTTGATCGAGATGTTCCCTTCAGAAGTCGCTTTGGAAACTCCTTTTCTAAATTCACAAGATCGTTAACGACAAAAGAGTATATTCCAGATGATCAATGCGGTTTGCGGGGTTTTTCGCGAAAATATTTTCGAAAATTATTAAAAATTAATGGTCAGAAATATGATTATGAAATGAATGTTTTAATGCTGTTTCAACTCCGACACTATCCAATCAATTATCTTGATATTGAGACAATTTATCTAGATCAAAATAAAGCATCACATTTCGCTCCATTCAAAGATACAGCTCGCATTCAAGCAAGCATTTTTTCTCATTCCATTATTTCACTTGTCGCCTTATTAATGATGATTGCCTCTTTTATTATTCTCTTCAATTTTACTCCAATTCACCCTCTTCTTAATTTTGTGATTTCTGAATTGATTGGCTTTCAATTTCTCTTTGCTTTGATGACTGTTATTTATCCCACTTATCACACCGCTTATCGCTTGAGGAAAGAATTATTCTATTTTGCCATTCGCCTTCTGATTGGTTTTGGTATCTTTTCTTTATTTGGCTATGCTTTTCATTTTGATTTTATCGCTTCGGCGATTATCTCTTATTTCTTGAGTGAAACATTGAATGTCTCTGTTTCTTATTTGGTAACTAAACATATCTACCATACACACAATTAAGGAATAGTTCATTTTAATGGCGAGTGTCAGTATAATAATTTCATAAATGAAAAAGACAGAAAAACAATTGAAACGATATAAAAAACATCGAACCCTTTCGCTCTATTGGCTTTTCTATGATCATTGCCGTTGGCTTTTTGCCCCTTTTGCGGCTTTAATCTTTCGAACAAAGAAAGTTTATGTTGATAAAAAAGCGACGGTCGCTCAAATAAAAAAAGGAGCGATGATTGTTTCAAATCATATATCGTTTTATGACGCTCTTGTGTTGCAATATGCCTTTTGGTATCGACGAGTTCATAGCATGATGCTCGACACAGCCTTTCAAACAAAAATTGGTTCTCTCTTTTTTCGTGGTGTCAATTGTTTTCCCATTAATCCGAGTAATTTGAATTCATCTTTTGCGAGTATGCGTCAATGTGTTGCGCGACTTCAATATGGATATGTTGTCGCGATGTTTCCAGAAGGTCATATCAATTTTTCTACTCAACCAGAAATTAAAGAATTTCAAAGTGGTTCTGTCTTTATGGCCCTTCAAGCTAAAAGTGTCATTATTCCATGTTTTTTATATCGCCAAAAAGGAAAATTTCATCGCTTTCATCTCTATATTGGTAAACCTTTTAATCCTCAGGATTATTTTAGTGGTGCTATCAATGTCGAAAGTATGCAACTTGTCACTCAACAGCTGCGCAATATTGAATTGAAAATGCAAAATGAATATCTTGAGAAAGTGGGTAAAAAGTAGATGGCTTTTTTAGATATTTATGTGGCTAAATATCCCTTTGAATGCGACGAGAATATTTCTTGCCAAAAACGCTCGGATGAAATAAAGAAATGCCGTAACGAAGAAGTGAAAAAACAAAAATTTTATGTTTGGAAACTTTTAGAATTTGCTTTGCAAAAGAGTTTATCTCTCGATGCAAATAGTCTTAATTTTATAAAAAAAGAAAATGGCAAATGGATTGTTGATAAATGTTATTTTTCTTTATCTCATAGTGGCAATCTTGTCGCTGTAGCCATTAGCGATTCACCAGTTGGAATCGATATTCAGAAACACGTCTTGTTGAACATAACACCAAAATTATTAGACCTTGTTCTTTCAAAAGAAGAAATAATCAAGTATCCCCATATTACTAACGAAAAATTACTAGAGATGTGGTCCATTAAAGAATGCGCCTTTAAAATAAGCGAGGAAAAAAACTTTGTTTCTCACCATTATACAGTCGATAATTTTCCCCATCAAAAATCTGTAGATATCACTTGCCAAGATGAGTTATATAAACTTTCTTTTTTATGTGATAACATTTCTTATGTTAAATACTATTATTCATTTGATGGAGGTTCATTATGCCAAATAAAAAATTTGTAATTCTCTCTGATTCAGCTTTAGATTTGACCAAAAAGGATCGGGAAAAATATGATATTGAGTTTCCTCTTCTCGGAACTGTTGTTTATCCCGACGGAAGTGTTAGAGACGCCGATGTTGATTGGGTCAACATTAAACCCGAGGAATTTTATCGTCTCTTAAGCAATAAGAAAAACACTTTTAAAACCTCGTTTCCCAACCCTTATATTGTCGCTTTAGCGGTCGAAAAATATTTTCAACAAGGTCTCGATGTCCTAGCTGTTACCTTGTCAGGTGGTATGTCTGGAGCTTATCACGCTTTTATCAGCGCGGCGGAAGAATTGAAAGAAAAGTATCCTGACCGTAAATTACTAGTTGTCGATAGTCAAAGATATAGCATTGCGGTGGGTTTATTAGCTGTCTATGCTTCACAACTACGGGCGGAAGGTAAAACGATTGATGAGACATACCAATGGCTACAAAAAGAAAAGATGGGACTTCATCAAATGGGCATCCTTGACGATTTATTCTTTTTATATCGCAGTGGCAGAATTAAGAAAATCGCCGCGGTTGCTGGTTCAATGATTGGCATCAAACCCATGGCTGATTTCTCAAATGAAACAGGTCGTCCCTGCGTATTGGGCAAAGGACGCGGTTATCAAAAATCCTATAAATTGATTGAACAGTATGTCGATGCCACGATTGGCGATCCACAAGGAAAAATCTTTGCGGTGGTAAATTCCAATCGCCCCGAACAAGCTGAGAGAATCAAAAAAATTATCGAAGAAAAATATCATCCCGCTATTATTTTAACTAATAGTATGGGAGAGATTTGTAGTGTTAATGCAGGCCCGGGATTAGCGGCCGTTTTCTACTTAGGTAAACCGATTAGCAAAGATTGTGTTGAAGAGCAAAAACTCTTTCAAGAGTTATTGACTAAATAATCTATCTGTTTTTTATAACAAGTATGGAGTGGTATTGGATTTTATTAATTGTTCTCGGATCAGTATTAGTTTTTGCTTTGCTGTCTGGTCTCATTTTAACTTTTTTGACTGCCTATATCATCTTCACTAAACAATTAGTTCGGACCTCAAAAGAGAAGTGGAATCGTTCCTATTCCGCTCCTGAAAATCTTGAGCAAATGGAAATGTGGAATGCCTCTTTAGCGTGGGCGGAAAAAGAGAAACAATATAAAGAAGATGTCCATATCGTCAACGATGGATTGAATCTTTATGGTGAATTTTATAATTATGGAAGCAACAAAACAGTTATCATTTTACCTGGAAGATGTGAAAGCCTTGGTTATAGTTATTATTATGCCGAGCCATATCATCAATTAGGAATTAATGTTTTGGTTGTGGATGCTCGCGCTCACGGATGGAGCGATGGGAAATATAATACAGCAGGCATTTTTGAGAGCAGGGATGTTTTAGCGTGGTTAAATTTTCTTAATAAAGAAAAGAAGCAAGATTCAATCTATGCTCATTGTATTTGTATCGGGGGAGCTGCCGCTCTCATTGCGGCGGTTAGTGATCAAGCACCAAACTACTTTAAAGGCATTGTTTTTGATGGCTTGTTCTATAGTTTTAAGGAAGTATTTGCCAATCATCAGGTGGCCTTGGGTCATGGATTATTTCCTGTTTTCTATCAAATTTGGTTTTGGTTTAGACTCAAGACCGGCGTTTCCATCAATAAATCATTCCCCTATCTATATCTTCCAAAGTTAAAAATACCCGTTGTCTTCTTCTATGGAGAAAAAGATATCTATTCATTGCCAGAACGAAGTCAGTTACTCTATGACTCATGTGGCAGCCAAGATAAGTCAATTGTCTGGTTTCCTCATGGAGCACATAGTCATATTCGCTTAAACAATTTAAAAGAATATGATCAAGCAATCATCAATTTCTTTCACAAGCATTAATTTAAATCTACTTTTTTAGGAAGAGAAGCAATGGCTCCCTTTTTTGTGACTGTCAACGCACTGCATCGAGTGGCAAATTTCATCGCTTCGACGATGCTTTGGTCAATGCTTAACGAATAAGCAAAAGCTCCGAGATAGCTATCACCCGCGGCTGTGGTGTCTACCGCCTTAACCTTTATAGCTTCAATGATGAATCTGTCATTTTCATTAGCGAGAAGGGATCCTTTTTCTCCTAGCGTAACAATGACATTCTTCATCCCTAATTTTAATAATTCTTGAGCTTTTTGTTCATAGGTCATTGGCTCATTTTCTATATAGCCATCTAGCTCATGTTCATTCGGAACAAAAAAATCAATATAAGGAAAAATCTCAGTTGGTAATTCATGATAAGGAGCGGGATTGAGAATAGTAATCATTCCCATTTCTTTAGCTTGTTTTAAAGCAAAACAAACGCTTTTTACAGGGTTTTCCAATTGAATCAACAATATTTTTGCATCTTTTTCTTGTTCTAAAATAGAAGAGACATCGCTCTCAGAGATATCCATGTTAGCTCCAGGAACAATGATGATACGATTCTCACCACTAGTCGTATCTAGCGTGATGCTTGCCACGCCAGTATTTTGCTTAGAAGGCTTTAAAATAGCAGTGAGATCTTGCGCTTTTAAAAAGGAGGAGATAGTTTGGCCGTTTTGATCATGACCGACCGCGCCAAAAAAGGTTATATTTCCACCTAAAAATTTAATGGCGCAAGCTTGATTAGCGCCCTTGCCACCAACATTAGAAAGAAATGAATCGCCAAAAACTGTAGTGCCTGGCTGAGGCAAAACATGGGTATAAGTGACGTTGTCAACACTAACACTGCCGATAACTAAGATCTTTTTCATTTGGAATAACTTCTTAAACTTTCTTCAATGATAGACCAGAATTTATCGACATTGATATCCATAGCAACTTCACAATTTGGTTCAAGATGAAGATAATCAAAGACATCGCAATTTGTGCGGCCATAACTTGATCCATGGGATAAATCAATTTGGACATTCATTTTTTGGAATTTAACTAAAGAATTGTCAATTAATGAGGCGATAGTCACTGGATCATGAAGTGGCGCGCCGGCGATATGAAATGTTTTTCTTTGATTATTTAGAAACACTCTCATCAAATCAGTGAACAATAAAGAAGCTTTGTTATTAATAGCAGCGAAGCGATTTATAATCTCATCAGTAATTAAAACCTTCCGCGTCACATTTAAACCAACCATTTTGACATGAAGACCCGAATTTAAAACAATATAAGCTGCTTCGGGGTCGACGAGAATATTAAATTCAGCGGCTGGTGAGACATTGCCGTTGTCAACTGACCCGCCCATAAATATAACTTCTTCAATACGAGTGAGAATGCGAGGTTCTAAGCGAATGGCGAGCGCTAAATTAGTCATAGGACCAGTGGTTATAACAGTGACATTTTCATTGTTCATCACTGAATCAATAATTAGTTGTGCACCATAACGTGAGTCAAATTTCTTACTATATTTTGGGAAATCGAATCCATCTAAGCCACTTTCTCCATGAATTTGTGGGCATATCATTTGTTTTTGCACTAAAGGAAAAGAGGAACCTAGAGCGATAGGAACATCGATATTTAAGTATTCGCAAATGTTCAAAGCGTTTTGTGATGTCTTCTCGATGGTCTGATTTCCCGAAGAGACTGAAATGCCGAGCAAATTGAATTGGGGATGGTGACCCGCCAATAAAATAGCGACAGCATCATCATGTCCTGGATCACAATCAAGAATGATATTTTTTTGCATAATAATCTCCTAAATTTTCATCATATCAATCACGACATCAATCATCTTTTCAAATTCTTGAATGACGAGATATTCGTAACGACCATGGTGATTATAACTTCCAGTTCCGAGATTAGGTGTGACAAGGCCCATCTTTGAGAAAGTCGCTCCATCGGTGCCGCCTCGAATCTTTGTGCTGCGCGGAGTAATGCCATTTTTTAACAAGGCACTTCGCGCTAAATCCACTGCTCGAGCATCACGTTCGACATAAGGTTTCATATTCTCATACTGATCCTTGATAGTAACGGAGATAGTAATTTTAGGATACTTTTGTTGAAGTTTTTCGGCGATCTTTTTAATTAGTTCACCTCTTTGCAAAAGCTTTTGCTTATCAAAGTCACGAATAATCATTTCAAGTTCGGCGGATTCGCTCGTTCCATTTAAATTATTGATGTGCCAATATCCATCATTTTCACCAGCATCAAAGGGTGTTTCATCTTGTGGGAGACCATTGATTAATTCATTTAATATCAAAATAGCGTTGATAAGAGCATTTTTTCCTTCGCCAGGATGAACTGCCACTCCTCGGACAAAAACTTTAACTGATTGAGCGTTGAAATTTTCGTAATCAATACAATCGATATAACTTCCATCAATTGTGACAGCATAATCAGCATTCATTTTCTTCAAATCAAAATGAGCAGCTCCTTCTCCAATCTCTTCATCGGGAGTAAAAGCAATAGAGATATAGCGATGCTCAACTTCCGGATTATCATGGAAATAAGCAAGAGCGCTCATAATAATGGCGATTCCAGCTTTATCATCAGCTCCTAATAAAGTATTACCATCGGTAATGACCAAATCTTGACCGATGTGTTTAGTTAAAGAAGGAAATTGCTTAGTGGATAAAACATATTCATCATTAAGATGAATATCATTACCATCAAATCTTTTGATAATGCGCGGAGAACAATTCTCATCAGTGACTTCTAAAGCGGTATCCACATGAGCGTTAAATCCAACCTTATCGCCCTTTCCTTGTAGATGAGCGTAAACAACACCAAATTCATCCATCATCGCGTCTTCAAGTCCTAATTCTTTGAGTTCTTGAACTAATAAGCGCGATAAATTCTTCTGTTTTTCCGTGGAAGGTGTCTTTCCTGTTGCGTCGTTTGATTGGGTATCTATTTGGGCGTAGCGAATAAAACGTTGTATATTTTCCATAACTTGTGCCTCGTTATTTATACTATCATAATTATCATTATTTCTTTAAAGAAATTCCTGTTTGTTTAAAAGGTCAAATAACATATAATAATGACGATATGATTGAACAAATTGAAATTAAAAGAAAAATCTTCGATGTCATTGAGCCCATCGGAGAAAGAACAAAAAAAGTCACACGGAAAAACAAAATCTACTTTTTAAAAGATTTTGGAAACGATGTTTCTGGTTTTGAAAAATTCATTGATTCGGCTCATAAATTGTCTGTCTCTGGAATTGTTTCACCAAAAGTTTATGTTTACGACAAACATACGCACATTGTGGCCACAGAGTTTATTGATGGACCAACTATTTTAGATATCCTTCTTGAAAAAGATTTGCCTGAAGAATATTTCCCTTTAATATTTACCGATAACTGGTACATGAAAAACGACAATATCTTATTGAGTTTTGATCCCAAGAATTACAAATATCACAATGGCAAACTTTACTATATCCCTCAGCTTTTCGGTAAATATGATGAGAAGAAGACTTTTGAAAAAGTCGGTATTTGGTATTGGTTTTATTGCCGTGAATTCGTCAAATATCTCGAAGCAAATAATTTGCCTGTCGACCCACAAAGAGCAAATGTAAATCAAGCGATTGTCAACAAAAAGATCGCTTTAACTGTTGTTAAATTTTATCGGTAATGTATGAAAGATTATATTGTTTTTTCTTTATCACAAAATAAAAAACTTGCCCGTGAAGTTGCGGAAAAGTTACATGCGGAAGTAGGACGTGTTTCTATTACTCGCTTTTCGGATGGAGAATTGATGGTTAAAGCCGCAAACAATGTTAAAAATAAAACCGCGATTGTGATTGAATCAACGTTTAAACAAGCTCACGAAAGAATTTTTGAACTTCTTTTGCTTCTCGATTCGATTAATCGTTCAGGGGCTTCAAGTGTCCAATTATTCATTCCTTATTTTGGCTATTCTCGTCAAGAAAGAGTGAGTTGGATAAACGAACCAGTCAGCTGTGAAGTGGTGAGCAAAGTAATTGAGACGGCTAAATATGATTCACTTGTCACATTTGATCTCCATCATCCCGACATCGAAAAGTTTTTTATTCGCCCGATTGTTAATGCCTCTACTAGCGATTTATTCGCTGAATATTATTTAAACTACATTAAAGAACATAATATCGATATTAATGATGTTGTTATCGTCTCTCCAGATCACGGAGCTAATACCAGAGCCGATTATTTGATACACCGCATTGGTGGCACAAAAGTCATTCTCGATAAAGTAAGACCTAAGCCAAATTTAGCTGAGCATCTGGTTATTGATGGAAAGCTAGTTAAAGATAAAGTTTGTATCATTATCGATGACATTATTGATACGGGCGGAACAATTATATCAGCCGCCAAATTGCTTTATGAAAATGGTGCTAAAAACGTTCTCGTTGGTGCCACACATGCCGTGTTTTCCACTAATTGCTTAACAGAATTCTGCAAAGCTCACATTTGCGATATTGTGGTCACGAATACCATTGAGCAGCGATCGATCAAGGGTGTCACCGTTCTTGACATTTGTCCATTAGTCATTGATCAAATTAAATAAAACTAAGAGTGTTGTCCTTGCCTAACCACTCATAAAAACAAGGAGGAAATTATTTTGAAAATTTCAGTTAAAGATATGGCTTATAACGGCATCATTGCCGCCCTATATGTCGTTTTGACATTAATAACCTACCAATTCTCATATGGTCCTATTCAATTTCGGGTTGCCGAAATTCTCGTTCTTCTCTGCTTTTTCCGTAAAGATTATATTATTGGACTAACGACCGGCACTTTGATTGCCAATCTTTTTTCCTCGGTTTCGATATTCGATATTTTATTTGGAACAGTAGCGACAATTATCGCTTGCTTGTTAGTGGCTTATTCTAAAATTCTTCTTCTCTCACTCATTTATCCTGTCGTGGTTAATGGTGTTTTAATTGGACTCTTGCTTTTTGTGTTTGTCGATTCATCCGTTTCTTTTTGGTTTTACGCAGGAACTGTCGCTCTCGGTGAGTTGGCCGTGATGATCGCCGGATACATTCTTTTTATGATATTAAAAAGACAGAAGATGTTTTTAAAACTCATTCGCGCAAATCAGAATGTTGCTTTTAAACTATGATATTGTTTAAAATAGTTTGAACGCATGAAAGACTTTTATTTAGAAATATTACATATCGATAAGCAGACTGGAGCCCGCTATGGAATCTTGCACACTCCTCATGGAAATGTGGAAGTTCCAATGTTTATGCCCGTTGGAACATTGGGCACCGTAAAAACACTTTCTCCTGAAGAACTTAAAGACATTGGAGCAGGCGTCATTTTGGCTAATACTTATCATCTTTTTGTTCGACCAGGTTCTGATATTGTTCAAAAAGCGGGTGGACTTCATCAATTCATGAATTATGATGGACCAATTTTAACTGATTCTGGTGGTTTCCAAGTCTTCTCGTTAGCCGAAAAAAGAAAGATTACCGAAGATGGTGTTAATTTCAAAAATCATCTCAATGGCGATAAACTTTTCTTCTCTCCTGAAAAAGCTATTGAAATTCAAGAGCAGTTAGGAGCCGACATTATTATGTCCTTTGATGAGTGCATTCCTTGGCCTTCATCTTATGAGTATGTGAAGAAATCAACCGAGAGAACCATTCGTTGGGCTCAGCGCGGACTTCTAGCTCATCATCGTGATGATCAAGCTTTATTTGGCATTGTTCAAGGCGGAGACTATCAAGATCTGCGTCAGATGTGCGCTGAAGCTCTCGTTAAAATGGATTTTCCTGGATATTCCATCGGCGGAACCTCAATCGGCGAGCCAAAAGACAAATGCTTTGAAATGATTGATTACGCCATTAAATATTTGCCATCCGATAAACCGCGATACCTCATGGGTGTTGGTTCTATTGACTATCTATTAGGAGGAATTGCTCGCGGTGTTGATATGTTTGATTGTGTTTTGCCAACACGACTCGCTCGTCATGGAGCCTTAATGACTTCGCAAGGACGAGTGAATATTAAAAATGAAAAATATAAAGAAGATTTTACTCCTTTAGATCCTCACTGCGACTGTTATTGTTGTAAAAATTATACCAAAGCTTATCTTCGTCACCTCTACGTTTGTGATGAAACATTTGGAAAGAGATTAATGTCCATCCATAATCTCCGTTTTCTCATTCACTTGATGGAAGGAGCTCGCCAAGCGATTAAAGAAGATCGTTTTGGTGATTTCATGCAGATTAATCTCGCCGCTTTTGGCGATGAAAGAGGCTTTTAATGGATATCAATTTATTTGATTTTGCTTTGCCAGAAGAATTGATTGCTCAGAAGCCTGTGGAACAACGCGATCATTCTCGTCTTTTAGCTATTGACTATGGTCACAAGACTTATGAAGACAAAAACTTTTATGATATTCTCAATTATTTGAAAAAAGGTGATGTTCTCGTCCGAAACAATACGAAAGTTATTCCCGCTCGATTATTGGGAATTAAAGAGAAGACAGGGGCCCATTGTGAATTGCTTTTGCTTAAGCAAATTCAAGGAGATAATTGGGAGTGTTTGTGTCGTCCCGCTAAATCACTAAAAGTTGGTTCAAGAGTGGATTTTGGCGATGGAACATTGATCGCGGAATGCCTTGAAGAAAAAGAAGAAGGAATTCGCATTTTTAAATTTATTTACCAAGGTATTTTTCTAGAAGTGCTTGATCAATTGGGCAAAATGCCACTTCCACCTTATATTAAAAGACAACTATGCAGCAATGATCGCTACCAAACGGTATATGCCAAATTCGAGGGAAGCGCCGCCGCTCCAACCGCGGGATTTCATTTTACGGATGAAATATTTCAAAAAATTCATGAGAAGGGTATTGAAGTTATCGATATCACTCTTCATATCGGATTAGGAACTTTTCGACCCGTCAAAGTTAACGATACGAAAGATCATATTATGCATAGCGAGATCTATGAAATAAGTGAAGAATCGGCTCAGCTATTAAATAAAGCCAAGCAAGAGAATCGTCGTATCATCGCCATTGGTACAACGAGTGTTAGAACTTTAGAAGCTAATTATACAAAATACGGTATGTTTAAACCTACAAAAGAGGCAACAAATATTTTTATTCAGCCGGGTTATGAATTTAAAGTCGTTAAAGGATTGATCACTAATTTTCATCTTCCTAAGTCAACATTAATAATGCTAGTTTCTGCTTTTATGGATCGCGAGTTTACATTAGAAATATATCGTCACGCCGTAGATGCCTGTTATCGTTTCTTCTCGTTTGGAGATGCCATGTTTATTTATGGAAAAGAATAAGAATTATCAAAAAATATTTAAAAATACGGTTATGATGATTGAAAAAAAGCATAAACCAACTCTTTTGTTGCACGTCTGCTGCGGGCCTTGCTTTACGATTCCTTTTGAAGAGTTAAAAGACTATTTCGATATTACAGTCATGTTTAACAATTCCAATATTTATCCTCAGGAAGAACACGATCGGCGTCTCGAAGAATTAAAACGCTATATCAGCGAAGTTTGTCCAGGGATTAAAATCATTGAGACTCCTTATGATAATTTAACCTATAATCAAGATTTGATTCCCTACGCTGATCAAGCTGAAGGTCATGAAAGATGTCGCGTTTGTTTTCGTAAAAGACTCTCCTATGGTTTTGATTATGCTGAGCAACATGGCTTTGATTATTACGGAACGGTTATGACAATTTCGCGATATAAAAATGCTCAAGATCTCAATTCTATCGGCGAGGAATTAGCTCAGAATCACCCTCATACAAAATGGCTTTATGCTGACTTTAAAAAAGACAATGGTTACGAAAAATCTCTGCTCTTAATCAAAGAACATCAGATGTATTTCCAAGAGTATTGTGGTTGTCTTTTCTCTTACCAAAAATATTTAGAAAAGAAAGCCAAAAATAATTGAAAAATTGAAAAAATAGATCACAAAAATCGGGTATTTATCATTCGAAAAGTGATAATTTTTTTGATTTTTGACAATTTTTTGAATGTTTTAATGACATTTTTAGGAATAGAAAAAATCGTTTTCTTAATTTATTAAAAGATATTGACACGCTCGCATACATAGGAGTATCATTTGAAAGGTTGACTGCTCGCGTTGATGTGCGAGGTTGCTGATACACCCACAGGCGTTGTCATGAAGGTGGTATCAGGTAATTCGTACAGAGAGAGTAAAAGTCATAGCCTGAAAAGTGATATAGGAGGAAATTTCATGGCAAAAGTTACCAAGATCAGGGTTCGCTTAAAAGCTTACGATCACGCTAATCTCGATGTGAGTGCTAGCAAGATTGTTGAAGCGGCGAAAAACACTGGGGCGACTGTTGTGGGTCCCATTCCGCTCCCAACGGAAAAACAAGTTTACACGATTTTGCGAGCTGTTCATAAGTACAAGGATTCTCGTGAACAATTCGAAATCAGAACACACAAACGTATTATCGATATTACAAATCCCAAGAAAGAAACAATCGATGCATTAAAAAATCTCGATTTACCATCTGGAGTTGATATCGAAATCAAATTATAAGGAGGTAAGACAAAATGAAAGCTATTTTAGGTCGTAAAATGGGCATGACAGAAGTCTTCGCTGAAGACGGAACCATGTATCCCGTTACCGTCGTTGAAGTCTTACCAAACATTGTCACTCAAGTCAAAACTCTTGAGAAAGATGGTTATGCCGCTGTGCAAATTGGCTATGAAGAGAAAAAAGCTTCCCGCGCCAATAAATGCGAATTAGGCATTGCCAAAAAAGCCGAAACTGTTCCCCATCAAGTCTCTGCCGAATTAAAAGGCGACGAAATGAATGGTTACAAAGTCGGCGATGCCATCTCTGTTGATCTGTTCAAAAAAGGTGATGTCGTGGATGTCATCGGAACAGGCAAAGGTCATGGTTTCTCAGGTACAGTCAAACGTTGGAATGCCATCATTGGTCCAAAAGGTCATGGTTCTGGTTATCACAGAGGCCAAGGCTCCTTCGCTAATAATGGTCGTTACAATCATGGTGTCATGCCTGGTAAACACATGTCTGGACATTATGGCAACGAATCTGTCACATTGTTGAATTTATATGTCGTGGATGTGAATGCCGAAAAGAATTACATCTTAATTAAAGGTGGAATTCCTGGTGCAAAGAAATCCATCGTCACCATTCGCAGTGCGGTTAAGGTCGTTAAAAATCCTCGAGCAATCAAAGATTTAATCGATCGTACACCTGCCGAGGTTGCTCCAGTCGAAGAAGCTCCTGTTGAAGAAGCTCCTGTCGCTGAAGAAGCCAAAGCTGAATAAGAACGGAAGGAGAACTAGAAAATGGCAGAAAAGAAATCAATTAGCGTCAAAGTCTATGATATGACAGGCGCCGAAGTTTCCAAAATTGCGTTAGATGCTAGCGTCTTCGGAATCGAACCACACCAACAAGCGTTATTCGATGCCGTTCAAGTCGATCAAGCAAATTCTCGTCAAGCAACCGCTAAGACTAAAGTGAGACACGAAGTCAGCGGTGGTGGTAAAAAACCATGGAGACAAAAAGGAACTGGCCGAGCTCGTGCTGGTTCAAGTCGCTCCCCAATTTGGGTCGGTGGCGGTACGGTCTTCGGACCAGTGGGAAATCAAAACTATAAGATTTCTCAAAACAAAAAAGAACACAGCTTAGCCCTTAAGAGTGCTCTCTCATTAAAAGTGAAAGACGGCTTAATGGTGGTTGATGATATCAAATTTAAGGATCCTAAAACGAAAGCCTTCGTCGCATTCCTTGATGCGTTGAAAGTTGAATCAAAAGTTCTTGTGGTCGTTAAATCCATTGATCTCGATATCTTCCAAGCATCCCGCAACGTGGGATATGCACGAGTTGTGACTGCGGACAATGTCAGCGTGACCGATTTGTTAAATGTTAACTATTTAGTCATGAGCAAAGACGCAGTGAAAGAAGTAGAGGAGGCATTAAAGTAATATGGCAGCCAAAAAGAAAGCCGGAGCTCAAGCTTCCGCAAACTTCCCAAAAGCCACTGAAAAAGACTTTGCCGTCATTCTCAAACCTGTTGTGACAGAAAAGAGTATGGCCTTGATGCAAGATCAAAACAAAGTCACAGTCAAAGTCCTTGCCTCGGCCAACAAGACCGACATCAAACTAGCCTTCCAAAGACTATTTAAAGTTAAAGTAGTCGATGTCAAAGTTAGCAACGTGAGAAGCAAGACAACAACTAGAGGAACCCGCTATACCGGAGCTATCTCTGGTTATAAGAAGGCCGTGGTCACTATCGCTGAAGGCGAAGCCCTCGACCTCTTCAAGGAATAACTAAAAGTTAGTTCCAAATTATAGGAGGAAGACAAATGTCTATTAGAACTTACAAACCTACGAGCGCAAGCCGTAGAAACATGACAAACTCGACATTTGGTGACATCACAACAAAAACTCCTGAGAAAAGTTTATTAGTTACATTATCCAAGTCTGGAGGCCGAAATAATCAAGGTGTGATTACTTGCCGCCACATTGGTGGAGGTCATAAACGCAAATACCGCGTGATTGACTTCAAACGTAATAAAGACAACATCCCAGCGGTTGTGAAAACCATCGAGTATGATCCAAACCGCAATGCAAATATCTGTTTAATCGCCTATCTTGATGGTGAAAAACGATATATTCTTGCACCAAAAGATATCAAGATTGGCTACAAAGTCATCTCTGGCGAAGCCGTTGATATCATGCCTGGTAATGCAATGTGCCTCAAGAATATTCCTGAAGGTACATTCGTTCATAACGTCGAGCTCGAACCCGGAAAAGGCGGACAACTATGTCGCGCGGCTGGCGTCTCAGCTCAGGTCCTTGGTTCAGAAGGAAAGTACGTTATGCTTCGTCTCGCTTCTGGTGAGATGAGAAAAGTCCTCAATAACTGCCGCGCCACGGTTGGCTCAGTCGGTAATGAAGATTGGAACCTCATCAATAACGGCAAAGCCGGTAAGACCAGATGGCTGGGCGTTCGACCCACAGTGAGAGGTTCAGCGATGAACCCATGTGATCACCCCCATGGTGGTGGTGAAGGCAAGTGTCCTGTTGGTCGTGATGCGCCACGTACCCCGTGGGGCAAACGCGCTCTGGGCGTGAAGACTAGAGATGCGAAAAAATCATCCGGCAAATTAATTGTCCGTCGCCGGAATGGTAAGTAAAGGAGGAAATGAATTATGGCAAGAAGTTTGAAAAAAGGTGCCTTCGTCGATGAATCATTGATGAAAAAAGTCGAAAGATTAAACGCCGCGAACAAAAAAGAAATCATTAAAACATGGTCTCGTCGCTCTACTATTTATCCATCATTTGTTGGCCTTACCTTTGCAGTTTATAACGGTAAAGAACACATCTCTGTTTATATTACAGAAGATATGGTCGGACATAAACTTGGTGAATTCTCTCCTACGAGAAAGTTTACTGGTCACGGCAATGGTGGATCTTCGGATAAGTCAGCCTCAGTTGGCTCCGCTGTTCGTAGCGCCGCTCCCGCTGCCGCTCCCGCCGCTGCGCCTGCTGCAGGCACAGAGAATAAATAGGAGGTATGAGTATGGCAGAAGAAAAGAAAGTCGCTTCTAAGAAGGCCTCCACTAAAAAAGTGGTCGCTCCTGTCGAAGAAGTCAAAACCCCAGAAGTAGCAGAAGTTAAAGCTGATGCTCCTAAAGGTAAAAAATCCACTCCTAAAAAAGCTGTTGCGGAGAAAAAAGTCGAAGAAAAGAAAGCTGAAGCTCCGAAAAAACCAGCTCCAACGGAAGCGCACGCGATATCTAAAAATGTTCGCGTGACTCCACGTAAAGTTCGTCTTGTTATTGATCTCGTTCGTGGCAAAGATGTCAAAGTCGCTCTCGGAATCCTCGCTAACGTTAATCGTGCCGCCAGCCTTCCAGTGATTAAGACCATCAAATCCGCCGCGGCTAACGCCACCAATAACTTCGGGATGGATGAAGACCGTTTATACGTCTCTGAAATCTATGCTTGCGATGGCTTACGAATGAAAAGATTCTTACCGAGAGCCAAAGGTTCGGCTTCCGGTTTAGTAAAAAGAAGCTCCCACATCACTGTGGTAGTGAAAATGAGATAGGAGGAAAGACAATGGGTCAAAAAGTTAGTCCAATTGGAATGAGAATTGGCGTCAACAAGAATTGGAATTCGCGTTGGTATGCCGATGATCAAGAATACCATGTGTTCCTCAATCAAGATATTAAAGTCCGTCAATATCTTGAAAAGAGTCTCAAAGATGCGATGCTCTCGCATGTTGAAATTGAAAGAACCAAAACTGATAAAGGCTTTAAGGTCGTCGTGATGATTTTCGTCGCTCGTCCTGGTGTCGTCATCGGTCAAGACGGAAAGAACATCAACAAAATTAAAGAAGATTTAAGCAAACTCCTCGTTGGTAGTGAAGTGCGTGTCGATGTCGTCGAAGTGAAGAACCCTGATCTCGATGCTCGCATCGTCGCTTGCTCAATCGCCAAACAAATCGAAGAAAGAGCCTCTTTCAGAACCGCCCAAAAGAAGGCCATTCAAAGAGTCCGTAAAGCGGGCGCCAAAGGCTGCCGTACTTTACTCTCTGGTCGTTTAGGGGGCGCGGATATCGCCCGTAGCGAAGGTTACAAAGAAGGAATTATCCCTCTTCATACCTTACGCAGTGACATTGACTACGCTGTCGCTGAAGCTGCCACTCAATATGGTCGCTTAGGTGTCAAAGTATGGATTTGTCGTGGAGAAATTCGTCCTGAACTTCAAAAGAAATCTTCTGAAGAGAAAGGAGAATAATCATGTTACAACCAAAAAGAGTCAAGTATCGTCGTCCTCATATCATTCGCTATGAAGGCAAAGCGACATCTTGTTTGACCGTCGCCTTTGGTGAATATGGTCTCGAAGCTCTCGAAGGAGCTTGGATTACCACCCGCCAGATTGAATCAGCGCGTGTCGTCTTAGCTCGATATACCAAACGTGGTGGACAGATTTGGATTCGAATCTTCCCCCAATTAGCTAAAACCAAGAAACCAGCCGAAGTTCGTATGGGTTCTGGTAAAGGTAACCCAGAAGACTGGGTCGCCGTTGTAAAAAAAGGAACCGTTATGTTTGAGATGGCGGGATGCAATGCGGAAGATATGCAAGAAGCTCTTCGCCTTGCCGCCTATAAACTCCCGATCAAATGTAAAGTGGTCAAGAAAGGTGAGGAATAATTTATGAAAATTAATGAAGTACGTGAATTAACCACAAGCGAATTAAAAGAAAAATTATACTCGCTCAAAGAACAACTCTTCGAACTCCGCCGCAAAAAAGCGGTTGGTGCTCTCGAAAGAGGTGAAGAAGTTATCGGTGTTCGCAAAGACATCGCTCGCGTCAACATGGTTCTCCGCGAAAGAGAACTCCAAGGAAAATAAGGAGGTAATTGTCAATGGAAAGAAATACACAAGTGAGACGTACCGTTCAGGGCGTCGTCATCAGCGATAAGAATGACAAGACAATTGTCGTCCTTGTTGAGACACACAAAAAACATCCAATTTATGGAAAACGTGTGAAATACGGCAAGAAATATTATGCTCATGATGAGAATAATGATGCCAAAAATGGCGATACTGTTACTATCATGGAAACCCGTCGTTTAAGTGCGACCAAACGTTTCCGTTTAGTCAGCATTGATAAAAAAGCTGAATTAACGGTGAAAGAAGCCGAAGCTGAATTAAAAGAAGAAATTCTTGAAGCTGCCGTTTCTGAATCTGTTGAAGAAGTTAAACCTGTCGTCGAAGAAAAACCAGCTGAAGAAGCTGAACCAAAATCTCAAGTCGAAGAAGTCAAAGTAGAAGAAGAATCTATTGAGAAACCTGCGGCGAAGAAAGTTACGGTTAAGAAAACTTCGACTGCCAAAAAGCCTGCTGAGAAAAAGGAGGAAGAATAAGTATGATCCAAAAGGAAACAAACCTCGTTGTTGCTGATAACAGTGGGGCTCGTTCTGTTCGTGCCTTCAACCTTTACGGCGGCAGCCATCGCAAATCAAGCAGCATCGGTGATGTGGTCTTGGCGGCGGTGAAAGACGCTGTTCCCAACAGCAAAGTAAAGAAAGGTGACGTCGTTAGATGTGTCATCGTTCGCACAAAAAAAGCCATTAATCGTCGCGATGGATCCACTATTTCCTTCGGAGATAATGCTGTCGTGATTATTACGGAAGAAAACGCACCCGTGGGCACACGTGTCTTTGGACCTGTTGCTCGTGAGTTACGTGAAACCGGTGTGGAAGGATTCATGAAAATTGTCTCCCTCGCTACCGAAGTGTTATAAGGAGGTTAACCACTATGAATTTAGTTAAAGGCGATAAAGTTATCGTCATCGCTGGCCGTGATAAAGGCAAAAGTGGTGTCATTCAAAAAGTCATCCCTGAGCTCAATCGCGTCGTCGTTGAAAACGTTAACGTCCGCAAAAAGCACAAGAAACCAACTCAAGCTAATCCAGAAGGTTCCATCATGGAAGTTTATGCTCCTATCGATGCCAGCAATGTGATGCTTGAAGATCCCAAGACCAAGAAACCAACCCGCGTTGGTCACAAGATGGTCAAGGGCAAAAAAGTCCGCTTCGCGAAGAAGAGCGGACAGACGCTATAAGGAGGAATTAGTTATGGTCGAAGAAGAAAAAGTTGTCAAAAAACCAGCCGCTAAGAAACCCGCTAGCGCCGCTAAGAAACCTGCCGCCCCTAAAGCTGCTCCTGTGAAGGAAGAAGTCAAAGTCGCGGAAGTAAAAGAAGAAAAAGCCCCAGTTGCCAAAAAGCCAAGTGCTAAAAAAGCCGCTGGTGGACATAAGGCAGCGAAAGTTGCCAATCGTCTCCATGTTCGCTATGAGAGTGAAATGAAAAAAGCTTTGCTTGAACAATTCCACTATTCATCTGTAATGGAGATTCCTAATCTTAGTAAGATTGTCATCAACATCGGAGTTGGCGATGCCACTCAAGATGCCAAACGCTTGGAAGAAGCGGTCGCGGAATTAACATTGATCACGGGTCAAAAACCCATCATTACCAAAGCCAAAAAATCCATTGCGACTTTCAAATTAAGAGAGGGACAAGAAATTGGCTGCAAGGTCACTTTAAGAGGTTTAAGAATGTGGGACTTCTTTGATAAGTTAGTCTCCATTGCTCTCCCTCGTGTCCGTGACTTCCGCGGTGTTTCTCGAAACGCCTTTGATGGACGTGGAAACTACACCCTCGGAATCAAGGAACAATTAATCTTCCCGGAGATTGATTATGATAAGGTGGCCAAAGTTCGTGGCATGGATATCGTCGTGGTGACCACGGCGAAAACGGATAAGGAAGCTTACTCATTACTTGAATTATTGGGTATGCCCTTCCATAGATAGAAAGGAGAACTAACATGGCAAAAACAAGTCAAAAAATTCGTCAATCAAGACCCCAAAAGTTTAAGGTTAGAGAATATACTCGTTGTGAACGTTGTGGACGTCCTCATTCTGTCTATTCTAAATTCCATTTATGCCGTATTTGTTTGCGTGAACTCGCCTATAAGGGTGAGATTCCCGGCATGAAGAAATCATCTTGGTAAAAAGGAGGATATCGATTAATTATGATGACTGATCCAATCGCGGATATGCTGACAAGAATCCGCAATGCTAATCAATTACAATACGAAACTGTCAAAATGCCTTCTAGCAAGATGAAAGCGGAAATTGCCAAGATCTTAAAAGAAGAAGGCTTCATCGTCGATTACAAAATCAAAGGTGAAGTGAAAAAGGAATTATCAATTTCTTTAAAATACGCTAGTGATGGCACAAAAGTTATCTCTGGTGTCAAAAAAATCTCTAAACCCGGCTTACGCGTTAATGTGGGAGCGGAAAAACTTCCTCGCGTTTTAAAAGGTTTAGGTATTGCTATTATTTCCACCTCGCAAGGTGTTATGACTGACGCAAAAGCCAGAACACTCGGCATCGGTGGTGAAGTAATCGCTTATGTTTGGTAGGAGGAAGAAATATGTCTCGTATTGGAAATAAACATATTGAAATCCCTGCTGGTGTTACAGTAGACATCAAACCAGGTACCATGCACGTCAAAGGCCCAAAAGGTGAAGAAGACGTCATGCTCAATTCTGGCATTGAAGTTAAAGTCGATGGTCAAATCATGACCTTCACTCGTCTCAATGAAGAAAAGCAAACCAAACAAAATCATGGCACGACTCGCGCCAACGTCTATAATGCCATTGTGGGTGTGACTGAAGGTTTCAAAAAAGTTCTTGAAATGGTCGGTATCGGATATAAAGCTCAGTTAAAAGGCCAAGCCGTTGAACTATGGGCTGGATATAGCCACACCGTCATTATCGAACCAGAAGCTGGAGTCGCTATCAAAATTATTGATCCCACTCACATCGAAGTCTCTGGTATCAATAAACAAGCTGTTGGCCAGACCGCTGCTCTTATCCGCGGTGTCCGCCCACCGGAGCCATATCTTGGCAAAGGTATTCGTTATAAAGGCGAATTTGTGGCCACCAAAGAAGGCAAACGTGCCACCGCTAAAGCTTAATAGAAAGGTAGGAAGTAGTAATGGTTAATAAAGAATCTAAAAACATCTCACGTGTGAGACGTCACGCTCGTGTCAGAGCCAAAATTTCCGGCACAGCTCTCAAACCAAGATTATGTGTCTATCGTTCTAATAAGAATATCGAAGCACAACTCATCGACGATGTAAAAGGCGTCACTTTAGTGAGTTCGTCATCAGTCGCTTTAAAACTCGACAATGGCAACAATATTGAAGGGGCCAAACTCGTCGGCAAAGATATCGCTGAAAAAGCGATAGCGAAAAAAATTAAAACCATCGTTTTTGACCGCTCTGGTTATATTTACCATGGCCGTGTCAAAGCGTTAGCAGAAGCCGCTCGTGAAGCTGGCTTAGTATTCTAAGGAGGAATGGACAGTGGAAGAAGAAAAGAAAATCGTCGCGGCAGAAGAAGAATCTGCCCCAACTGAAAATTCTAGCGAAGAAGCAACCAAGTCAGAAGATCAACGCGGTTCTCGTCGCCCTGGTGATCGTCGCCCTCGTGGTGATCGCCGTGGTGGACGTCCTGGTCAAAGACGTGATCGCCGTGTCGAACCAAAAGAATTCGAAGATCGCGTCGTCTTTATCAATCGAGTTAGCAAAACGGTCAAAGGTGGACGTCGTATGAAATTCACCGCCCTCGTCGCCATTGGCGATCGCAAGGGTCGTTATGGTTTCGCTGTTGGCAAAGCGGCGGAAGTTCCGGATGCCATTAAGAAAGCGACGGAAGCGGCTAAGAAAAATCTCCATAAGATTCATCTTGTGAAAGGTTCAACCTTATCCCATGAAGTGATTGGTAAATTTGGAGCCTGCAATGTTTATTTAAAACCCGCTCCTGAAGGTACAGGAATTATCGCTGGCGGACCTGTCCGTGCGATTCTTGAATTAGCAGGTGTGCAAAATGTTTGCTCCAAAGTTTATGGCAGTCGTGCGGCAATTAATATCGTCCGTGCTACTAGCCAAGGACTAGATAACCTCAAGAGCTACAAAGAGATGAAAGTCTTGCGTGGCAAAGAATAATTGTTGTTAATCAACAAAGAGAAAAAGGAGGTGCACTTATGAAATTGCATAATCTTAAAGCAACCGAAGGCTCTCGACAAGAAGCTTACCGCAAAGGCCGCGGTCTTGGTTCCGGCAATGGTAAAACCGCTGGAAAAGGACAAAAAGGTCAAAACTCTCGTAGTGGTGGTGGCGTTAGTCTGGGCTTTGAAGGTGGTCAATTACCTCTCTTCAGAGCGTTGCCAAAACGTGGCTTTAAAAATGTAAATCATATCAATTATGCGACCATCAACGTTTCCGTCTTAGATAAATTCGCCGACGGCACGGTGGTTACTCCAGCCTTATTGAAAGAAAATGGTCTGCTCAAAAAAGACTATAAAGGTTTAAAAGTTTTAGGAGGAGGGTCTTTAACCAAGAGTCTCACTGTTCAAGCTCAAGCCTTTAGTAAAACAGCAGAAGCAGCTATCACTAAAGCTGGTGGCAAAATTGAGGTGATCTAACATGAAAAAGCTTGGATCGATTCTCAAAAATAAAGATATTATGAGCCGTATCTTATTTACGGTTCTCATTCTCTTTGTCTTCCGTATCGGTGCGCAAATTACGGTCCCTGGTGTTGACACCAGTGGTATTACCGATGCGGTCAGCACAAATAGTGCTCTCTCCCTAATGAACTTATTAGGTGGAGGCACCTTACAAACCTTCTCCATCTTCGCTCTCGGCGTCTCTCCCTATATTACCGCACAGATCATCATCCAACTTTTAGCGGCTGATGTCTTACCGGCTCTCTCGGATTTACGTCGTCAAGGTCAACATGGCCGAAAGAAAATGGAAATGGCTAACCGTTATTTAACTTTAATGTTAGGTGCGGTTCAAGCTTATGGCATTATCAAAACCATTGAAAACTCCACAGAAGTTTCATTTATCAACGCGGCGAGCGGTTATGAGTGGCTTCAATACCTCTACATCATTATCGTGATGTTAGCCGGAGCGATGATGGTGATGTGGCTCGGTGACCAAATCTCGGTGAAGGGTATCGGAAATGGTATTTCCATGATCATCTTCGCGGGTATTGTGTGTTCGTTGCCCAGTCAGATTAGTAATGCTTTTGCGCTCTGGGTCGTCGACTCAATGGGTATCTCCGATGCCGCTCAAATTGCGGGGACCTTCGAATTTATCCTTTATATATTGAGTTTCTTGCTCATCGTGGCGTTTGTGACGTTCATCGAACTATCCAAACGCAAGATTCCGGTTCAACATGCTGGAAAAGGTGGTGGTCAAACACCATCGATGGCGCGAGCCAGTTTCTTACCCATCAAAATTAATCCCGCCGGTGTCATTCCTGTCATCTTCGCGAGTTCAATTATGATGGCTCCTAGCGTGGTCAATGCCTTCTTAGGTGGCGATAGTGGCGCTAGTTGGCTCGATATATTCACCAGCTCAAAACTGACGAATATGGGAAATGGGGCGTATATGCCGTGGGGACTGATTATTTATATCGTGCTCACCTTCGCCTTCACCTATTTCTACGCTAATGTTCAAATTAATCCACAACAGATGGCGGAGAACTTCCAAAAGAACGGCAGTTACATTCCGGGTATTCGCCCAGGAATTGAAACGGAACGTTATGTAAGAAAAGTTCTTAACCGGGTCTGTTTTATTGGAGCGATTGCCCTCTCGGCTATTGCTGCCCTTCCTTCGATCTTAAGTTTGACCATCTTTAAAGATTACACGTCATTATCTTATGCTATCGGCGGAACAGGACTGATCATCGTCGTTGGTGTCGCGCTCGAAATTAACAGTCAAATCGATGGTTTACTAGCTGGTAAATCATTTGATGAGGTTGTGGCAAGTGGAGGACAGTTTTAATGCTTAAAAACATCATTTTAATGGGCCCACCAGGGGCTGGCAAGGGAACTCTTGCTAAACAACTGAAAGTCGCTCATCAATTAGTTCATATTTCTACGGGAGATATGTTCCGTGAAGCGATTAAAACCGGCACGCCACTTGGCAAACTCGCTCAGTCATTCATCGCACGTGGTGATCTCGTCCCTGATGATGTCACGATTGGCATCGTCAAAGATCGATTATCGCAAGATGATTGTGCGAACGGATTTCTTCTCGATGGCTTTCCTCGGACTTTAGTGCAAGCTGAAGCTCTCGATGGATTAGCTAAGCAAATCCAACGTCCCATCGAAATTGTCGTCAATCTCGAATGTGACGAAAACGAACTCATTCGCCGGATTACCGGTCGACGAGTTTGCAAAAACTGTGGCACTCCTTACCACATCGATACCATGAAGCCAAAAGTGGAAGGTATCTGTGATGTCTGTGGTGGGCCACTCATCCAAAGACCGGACGATAACGAAGAAGCGTTTAAAGTTCGTCTTGGACATTATCTTCATGACACGAAACCGTTATTGGATTACTACGAAGCCAAAGGCCTCCTAGTCAACTTCAATTCTTTAGTGGGTAGTGAAGAACTATTCGATGAAGTAAGTTTATTTCTGAAGAGCAAATAAAATATGATTATTGTCAAATCTCCTCGCGAAATCACGTTGATGAAACAAGCTGGTTATGTCGTGGGTCTCGTCTTTAAAACTTTAGAGGGTGAAATTCACGCTGGCATGTCGACTCTAGATATCGACACGATTGTCGAAAAAGTGATGCGCGACAACGATTGCATCCCCGCTGAAAAAGGCTATTATGGCTTTCCTGGCTCGGCTTGTGTATCGGTTAATGAAACTCTCATTCATGGGATCCCTTCTAGCAAGATTATTCTTCATGAAGGCGATATTGTTTCGGTGGATATTGTGGCAACTTATCAAGGCTATTCCGCTGATGCGTGCCGTACCTTTGCGGTCGGCACCATCACCGAGAGAGCTCGCCGCTTAATCGAAGTCACCAAGCAATCGTTCTTTGAAGGAGTGAAATTAATCGCTCCCGGAGTTCATCTTGGCGACATCAGTGAAGCGATTCAGAAATACAACGAAAGTCATGGTTATAGTGTCGTTCGCGACTATACAGGACACGGAATCGGCGCGCATATGCACGAAGATCCCTCCATCCCCAATTATGGGAAAGCTCAAACGGGTCCTCTCCTCGAACCAGGAATGACCTTAGCGATTGAGCCGATGGTCTTAGAAGGTCGCAAAGATGTTCGCACGCTCGGCGATGGCTGGACGGTGAAGAGTAAAGACGGTAAATTGACCGCTCACTACGAAAACACTGTCATTGTCACGGAAAGTGGCTACGAAATTATTACCATGTACGAAGGAGAAAATTAAAACTTATGTCCAAAAAAGACGTCATCGAAGTTCAGGCGGTTGTTTCCGAAGTCTTACCTAACGCGATGTTTAGAGTAAAGCTTGAAAACGGCGTCGTAATTCTGGCTACCGTTTCTGGTAAAATCCGTATGAATTACATACGCATTCTTCCAGGTGATAGAGTTACGGTGGAAATCTCGCCTTATGATTTAACACGGGGCCGTATAACATTCCGGTTTAAATAAACCGCAAGAAAAAATTATTTAGGAGGAAAAACTTATGAAAGTCAGACCCTCAGTGAAACCGATCTGCCCCAAGTGCAAGGTCATTAGAAGAAATGGCAAAGTTATGGTCATTTGCTCTAATCCAAAGCACAAGCAGAGACAAGGTTAATAGGAGGAAAAAGAAATATGGCACGTATTGTTGGTGTTGATATTCCTAACGACAAACCAGTCTGCATCTCTCTTACCTATATTTATGGTATTGGCAGACACACCGCGCAAATTATTTGCGATAATGCAAAGATTGCGGGTGGCAAGAGAGTCAAAGATCTTACTGATGAAGAGATTGCTGCTCTTCGTAACGAAATTGCGAAATTTAAAACCGAAGGCGATCTCCGCCGTGAAGTAGCTTTAAATATTAAGCGTTTAACCGAAATTAACTGCTACCGTGGCATTCGTCATCGTAAAGGTCTCCCTGTTCGCGGTCAAAGAACGAAAACCAATGCGCGTACACGCAAAGGTCCACGTAAGACCATCGCGAATAAGAAAGTCGCCCCACAAGGCTAAAGAAAGGAGAAATAAAGAACAATGGCTAAAAAAACTAGCACCCGTAAAAAGAAAATTAAACGTTCGTTTACGAAAGGTGTCGCCCACATTCATTCTACTTTCAACAACACGATCGTCACTATCTGTGATGAGCAAGGTAATGCCTTAAGTTGGAGCAGCGCTGGCGCCATGGGATTTAAAGGTGCCAAAAAAGCCACCCCATTTGCTGCTATGCAAGCCGCTGAAGCGGCGGGTAAAGCGGCTTTTGATCAAGGCATTAGACAAGTCGATGTTGACGTCAAAGGTCCCGGCCCAGGCCGTGAAGGAGCGATTCGTTCCCTCGCTGTCGCTGGATTGACAGTTTTAAGTATCGTTGATACTACTCCAATCCCCCATAATGGTTGCCGCCCACCCAAACGTCCACGTGGTTAATTTAG
>JACKCX010000007.1 GCA_020633795.1 Erysipelotrichaceae bacterium
GGAAATATTATTATGCCGCCAGTTGGAATTGCTATTTTAGTCATTTGTATTGTCGTATTTATCATCTTGATTGTTTTGATCTCTTGCATCAAAATTATCCGTCAAACCGAAAAAGGCGTGGTCGAAAGATTAGGCGCTTATCGCAAGACATGGAATACTGGTATTCACATGCTTATCCCTTTTATCGATAAACTATCACACCGTATCTCCATGAAAGAACAAGTGAAGGATTTCGATCCTCAACCAGTCATTACGAAAGATAACGTCACGATGCAAATCGACACCGTTGTCTTCTTCCAAGTCACCGATCCTAAGCTTTATGCTTACGGAGTGGAAAATCCCATGAACGCCATTGAAAACTTAAGTGCGACAACTCTCCGTAATATTATCGGTGAACTCGATTTGGATGCCACCTTAACTTCGCGTGATATCATCAACGCTAAGATGAGAAACATCCTCGATGAAGCCACTGATGCGTGGGGCATTAAAGTCAATCGTGTCGAAGTGAAAAACATTTTGCCACCTAAGGACATTCGCGATGCCATGGAACGCCAGATGCGCGCTGAACGTGAAAAACGTGAAAAAGTCTTGCTTGCCGAAGGTCAAAAACAATCAGCTATTTTAATTGCTCAGGGTAATAAAGAGAGCATGATTCTCAATGCTGAAGCGGAAAAAGAAGCGAAGATTCGTCGCGCCGAAGGTGATGCTGCTTCTATCGTTAAAGTCAAAGAGGCTGAATCAGAAGGTATTAAGATGATTCGTAATGCCGAAGCGGCTGGTCTTAAGGCTTTAAAAGAAGCCAAAGCCGACGAAGCTGTCTTAACCCTTCGCAGCTATGAAGCTCTTGGCAAAGTTGCCGATGGTAAAGCCACCAAGATCATCGTCCCCAGCGATTTACAAAATGTCGCGACCTTAGCGACGACTATCTCGGAAGTTATCAAAGACAAGAAAGACGAAGAGTAATTAATCTTCATCTATATAAGTCAGGTTTCGACCTGACTTTTTTATTTGTAAGAACACTAATAATTAAATAATTATTTTTTGCTCTTTTTCCTTGTGAAAGACATTAATACTCGCTACCATATTAGACATGAAACAATACGATTTATATTTATTTGATTTTGATGGCACGCTCGTCGATAGCCTTGAATCTCTCGTCTATGTCTTTGCTCATTCTTTCCAGGATATTGGCATTTCAGTCAGCCGAGAGGAAGTCTTAGCTTTTTCGCGTCAACCGATTGAAGACTCCTATAAGGCGAAGGGAGCCAAATTGGAAGATGTCGATTATTTCGTCAAACAACTCAACCTTTATCTCAATTCACGTGAGGCTGTCGAATTGACGGCTTTATTCCCTGATACAATTCCCTTTATCCGCTACATCATCGACAATCACATTCCTTGTGGGATTGTGACGAGCAATAATGTTCCGCATGTTAAAGAAGTTCTCGCCTTTTTTCACATCCCTTTAGATACTTTTATTGTTTATACTGGAAATCAAGAAGCCAAAGAATTCAAGCCTTCACCCGAACCTCTTCTCAAGGGTTTGAAGATGGCGGGTTTTAAAGGCCATAATCATCGCGTTGCTTATATCGGTGATGCTCTTAATGATACTATCGCTGCCAATAATGCCAAGGTTCAAGCTATTCTCATCGATCGAGTTAATGCCTTTGAAGATGACCAAGAATACATTCGCATTTCTTCCTTGATGGATCTCTTTAAATAAGCGCGTCAATCAATGTCATTCTCTGATGAAAAAGATCTTTCATCAAACCGCATAATCGATAACAGGAAATTTATGTACTCTTAAAAGAGTAAAGTCTTTATTTTCCTATGAATTATGCTATACTTTTATCAATATGAATAAAGAAGAAATTGAAGCTTTAAAAGTTCGTGCTTTAGAGATTGGCGATGTGCATGCTACTCTAGAATTAGCGGACTATTATTTAGAGATTGATAAACCTGATTTAGCTTATCAAGTTATCTATCGTGCCGCGGTTAAGCAGTATCCAAGCGCACAGCGACGACTTGGTTATTTTTATGAAAAAGGGATTGGTGTACCAATTGATTACAATAAAGCTTTTCAACTCTATTCTTCTGCGGCTCAAAGAGGCGATTTAAAGGCAAAGCACAATCTCGGTTTACTCTACGCTCTTGGACTTGGATGTTCCAAGGATGAAGAACGAGGTTTTGCCTTCGTCAAAGAAGCCGCTGACAATCAAGATGTCAAAGCTTTATTAACATTGGCAAGATTTTATGAAAAAGGAATTGGCACCCTTAAAAATGATGAACTCTATTTTGCTTGTTTGCATAAGGCTAAGAATCTCGGCGATAAAACTATCTATCATCTTTTAGGATATAGTGCTTATGTCGGTCTCGGAACTAAACAAGATTATCATCGAGCCTTTGATTATTTCATGGCGGGTAGTGAAATGCATGATGATCAATGCGATTACTACCTCGGTTTAATGTATTCCAAAGGACATGGGGTGGAACGCGATGATTCAAAAGCTTCGTATTGGTATCAAAAAGGGGCAAATAACGGGGATGGACGAGCGATGTATAATCTCGCTTTATTCTATGAAAATGGCATCTATCTCCCTCGCAATTTAGAAAAGGCTCGTTTCTGGTATCAATGCTCAGCCCAAAAAGGCATTGAAAAAGCGCAAGAGAAAATAAAATCATTCCTTAAATAAACCATTGGTCATTCTTCAATTTAAAATTTTTATCATCAATTCAAAACAAAGTTTTTCTGACAATTAATAAAAAAATACAAAGCGACAAAAAAGATATTTTCTAACGCTTCACACAATGGTATTGTGTATAATAAGGTAGAAATATGAAAAAGAAAATTAGAGAAGTCAATGGCGTTAAAGTCATTCGTCGTTATAGTGCTGGAGCTTTTTTCATGGCTCTTTTTTGCTTAGTCCTCGTCGCCATTCCCGTCGCTTTAATCTTTATCCCTTGGTTTAAAATTACCGTCACTGAAGGTAGTGATGTGACCGTTATCAGTTTGACTGCTGTGGAATTGATCAGCAAAGTTTTTCTTGGTCAAATTACCGGAACAGGTTCGGAGTTCATGAGTTTTTATGCGCAATTAGCTTCTGATGCTAACCAAACATATATTCCAACTATCGCCTTAGGATTAGCCTATGGCATTCCCGTTCTTTATGGAATCATCGCGCTTTTTGCTTTATTCTTCCTCATCTTTGCTTTGGAATTAATCTTCCGAGGACGGATGAATCATTTTAAAGCCCCTTATGTTTTATCATGGTTTTATTTTATCTTTGTCGCCTTGTTTGGACTAATTGGCATCGGATTAGATTATGGCACACAGTTTATTTATAGTCTCGTCGGCAGTTCAATCACTTATACAATTGTGACTTTATCTTGGTATAACTACATTTTTGTCGGAGCTTCACTCCTTGGCATTATCTGCTTAGGCATCACATATAGTGGTGCTTTTCGAGATAAGATTTTTATTGGCGATATCAGCGATATGCGCCACGCCAATTATCAAGTGGAAAATCCGACCATCAATCAAAATGGCACCAATATCCTCGTACCTCAACAACCGCTTAAAGAGGATGTGATTAAAAAAGTTCAAAATGTTCCCGCGATGGGGTTACCTCCGACTTTAAAGAGTATTGGTGGTCACGCGTTTAGTGAGAATTTAAACTTAGTCGTCGCTGTCGTTCCTTTAGGAATTAAGACTTTAGGTCATGGAGCATTTGCCAATTGTGGGCATTTAAAAGTTGTTTCTTTACCGACCAGCATTCGAGCGATTGGCAGTAATTGTTTCTTTAACTGCACCAATCTTGAAAGATTAAATTACGCTGGTAACAAGGAGCAGTGGCGGCATGTTAAAAGAGGCGCTAACTGGCTTGCTAAAGCTGGAGTGACCACCGTTATTTGCGTCGATGGACCAATCGTGGTAAACCCTTATCATTAAAATGACTAAAATAAACGAACAAAAAAAGAATAACCTCGAAAATCCCGGCTATGCCGAGGATTTTCATATTTATCCCATTGGCAAAGATTTAGATGGGGCAAAAAAGAATACCCGCGATTTGCAAAAGCTATTATTAGAAATGACCCTCGTTTTTGATCAATTGTGTCGCCAAAATAATATTCCTTACGCTCTGGCCTTTGGCTCAGCGCTCGGCATGGTTAATTATGGCGGCTTTATCCCTTGGGATGACGATGTTGACATCGCGATTAAATATGAAGATTTGCCTCGCCTCATCGAAGTCTTAAAGAATCAATTACCACCTGAGTATTACTTTGATTGTTACGAGACTGATTCGCGATATAATGTCTTTATTCCGACGATGAAAATTCGTCATAAAAATTCCTATGTGATGGAAAAGAACCACTTCACTTTGCCGAACTGGTGCGATGGAGATGGTGTTTTTATTGATGTCGTTGTTTTTATGGGTGTTCCCTCCACTCGGCAAGAGCATCGTCAAGTCCTTCGCTATGCTAAGCGCAAGATTATTCCCTATTTTATTAACGACGCTATTTTTCATCGACCCTTATTCAAACTTAAAACTCAACTTAAAGATTATGAAAAATTCATCGCCAATAAATATCAAGATAGTCCGCGAGTAGCGCAAACAGTGATCATTCCTTTTCAAGATTGGGGAAGTGAAGTTAAAGCTCTCTCTTATCCGCGCGAAGTTATTTTTCCTTTTAAAGAATATGATTTTCAAGGTCATCGCCTCTATTCCTTTAATAATGTGCGCGAATTCTGTCGTTTAAAATTTGGGGAAAAATGCTTTAATGTCTACGATGGCAAGAAGTGGATTTCCCGCTACCCATTTCGCAAGCGCAAAGCTAAGCATTTCAAGAAATTTTCCTTAACACATCCTCGCCTTAAAAAATAATTAATAACCATCTGATTGCGATGGTTTTTTATTATCAAAAAAAGCAAAAATTTATTATTTTCTTACTCTTACTATTTATAGTAAAATAATTTAGCACACTACTTGACAGAGTGCTAAAATGGGTTATAATATAATTGCTTAGCAGTCAAAGAGTTAGAGTGCTAAACGAACGAACATAAGGAGGATTAATTATGAATAAAAATTATGCCGTTTCAACTCACAATAATGACTCATTTGATCTTTGGGATCCATTCTTTCAGGACTTCTTTGATTTCCCTCGTGAAATTCGCCGCAACGATTTGATGAAGGCTGATGTGCGAGAAGACGAAAAACAATATCACATTGATGTCGATCTTCCCAGTATCAAGAAAGATAATATCAAAATCGAATTGAATGATGGATATCTCACCATTCATGCCGAAGAGTATCATCAAGATGATGAGAAGAAGAATGGTAAATACATTCGTCGGGAAAGATTTACGGGTAAATTCTCTCGTAGCTTCTATGTCGGAGAAGATGTCCAAGAAAATGACATCACCGCGAATTTAGCGGATGGTGTTTTGACTCTCAATATCAATAAAGTCGAGCCGAAAAAAGAAGAGAAGAAATATATTTCGATTAACTAATAATTGTTAAGAAGATATATTTAACGAAGTGGGCTCTGCCCACTTTTCTTTATCCTCTCATCTTTTCATGATAAAATATTAAAAATTGAAAAAAATGATATCCTCAATTTGTCATTATTAATAGTGGGAGGAAAATGCTAGTTAGTGTCGATACAGTCGATCGCTTAAAAAATAACGATAATCAAGCTTTTGAAGAAATCTATCAAACTTATTACCGCTTGATTTTTTGTTTATCTTTTTCTTTACTTAAAGATCGTTATTTAGCCGAAGATGTGACCCAAGATGTCTTTATTAAAATGATGGAAAATATCACTTCATTAAAAAGAACGAGTCAATTTCACGCCTACCTCTTAGCTATTGCTAAGAATACGACTTTAAATGAACTAAAGAAAAGACGTGATGTGCCGAGCGATCAACTAGAACAATATACCCAGCAAAATGATGAACATCCTTTCTTTTTAGAAGAGATGCATCATTATCTAACGAAGGAAGAAAATGAAGTAGTCATCTATAAGATTATCTATGATTTCACTTTTCAAGAAATCAGCCACCTCTTTTCTTTCTCTTTATCTTCCACTTATCGATTCTATCGATCAGCGCTTAAAAAAATTAAGCGCCACTATGAGGAGAGTTTATGAATTATCGACAAAAATTTAAGGATGAAACCATCCAAAAAATCACTGATTCACCAGAGTCTATTCCGCCTTTTACTTCATCGATTTCAATGTGCGTCGAAAGACCTAAAAAGAAAATGCCACTATGGAAAAAAACCACGATCATCGTCAGTAGTGCGGTGTTAGGTAGCCTTGTTTTAGTGACTGCCATTCCTGCTCTTATCGTCTGCTTTATCGGCTTTCACAATATTTCTTCATATCGTTCTTTAGATCGCAATTTTGCGATGAATGAACTTGATAGTAGCTATCAACCTTTAAATGACATTATTTATCCATCCTCGGCTAAACAATATGTCAGCGTGGATAGTCAATATACTGATGCAGTCAATACTTTTGCGAATAACATTTATCAAAATCTTAATAATGACGAAATTAATTTCTCTTTTGCGCCGATGAGTTTATACGCTAATCTAAGCATTCTTTCATTAGGGAGTACGGACGCGAGTGTGATGAGTCAATTTGATACTTTATTAGCTCTTTCAGAAGCAGAGCGAACCGCTAATTATCCCTCCTTTTACCAAAATGATTACTATGCGACCGATAGTGGGACAACTCAGTTTTATAATGGTCTATTTCAAAGCGAATTATTCGGAACCATCAATGAAGATTTTATCGCTCAATTAGCCGCTTATTATTGCGAGGCTTATTCCATTGATTTTCAAAATCAAAGCGATATCGCCAAGATGGTCTCATGGGCTAATGAGCGAATGAATAAAGATGACTTTCTTGCTGCTGACAATTTACCAATTAGTGATAATACCGCCTTATATTTACTCACAACGTTAACTTTTGATAACAAATGGCTTACTGAATATTCTAAATCTGAGTCTTATCAAGACGCCTTTTATATCACTAGTAGTGAGGAAGTAGAGACCACCTATATGCGTCATATCTATGTCGGAAATTATTACGATTATGACACTTACTTTAGTTTCTATGATCAATATAAAAATGGCATGAAAATTAAATATATTGTCCCAAAATCAACAAGTGATAATATTTTTAATCTGACCGATGGAGTGGATATTTTTACTGATGATAGCGATGTTCTTCATAGCGATGAGGCGATTCGTTGTGCCGTCCCTAAATTTTCCACTTCTTCCTCTCTCGACTTTGTCGATGCTTTGACTCAATTGGGATATGGCAGTTTATTCGATTCCAATATTGATTCTTTTGGATCAATTTATGAAGATGATTGTGTTGTGCCCATTTATCTCTCGACTTGCCAACAAAAAAATCAAGTCGCCTTTACCGAAGATGGAACAAGTATCACTTCAGTCACCTGGAGTGGACTTGCTGCTGGTAGTGCTGCTCCCATTGAAGGGGGAATTGATGTGCAACTCAATCAGCCCTTTATCTATATCATCTATGATAATAATGATTTACCTCTTTATGTCGGCAATGTGACCAATCCCACTCTATAAATAGTTGATTATTTGGCCTTTTTATAAAATAAAGTGGACATTTGATTAATTAATGATATAGTAATTATGCGCTTTCGAGCGTGATAACTCTGCACAAGAGTGACCTTGACAGGCCACTCTTTGTTTTTAAGGGACAGGATATGGAACAAGAATTACTCAGAAAAGCAGTCAGTGAAAAATGTTTGGAATTAGGCTTTGAACTAGTTGATTTTTCTCTTCACTTTGCCAAGGATTCAACTCATTTATCTCTCGTGGTTGACCGCGTTCAACCCATCGACATGGACACGATCGTTTCTTTGACGCATCAATTAAGCGATTATTTAGATGTTATCAGTCCAATTGATGTTCCCTATACCTTGGATATTTCTTCCTTAGGAGTGGAAAAACCTCTAAAAATAGAAAATCTTAAAGATTATCTTAATAGTTATGTTAATGTTCATTTATTCCATCCAATTAAGGGAGAAAATATCTATGAGGGTGTCCTAGTAAACCTCGATGAAAATCACATCACCTTATCTTATAAAGTGAAAACTAGAACTATGGTAGTTGATATTGCGAAAGCAAATATATCACATATACGATTAGCAATTAAATTTTAATAAGGAGTTATAAAATTATGGCTATCAACGCAAAAGAATTCCGTGAAGCTCTCAACCAGATTGAGATCAATCGTGGAATCAGCAAGGACGTTATCGTCCAATCCCTCAAAGAAGCGATGATCAAAGGTTATCGCAAAGAATTAGGAGGCGACGACGCTCTTGTCGAAGTCAATATTGATCCTGAAGAAGGCATTATTGAAATGTTCCAAATCAAAAATATCGTGGCGGAAGTCCAAGACGATTTTTTAGAGGTGGATGAAAAAGAAGCGAAAGCGGTTTGCAAAGACGGACAATCTTTTATTAAAGATGAAAAACTATATATTCCCGCTTCCATCGACGAATTACGTAAAGCGACGGCGATGAGCATTAAATCAATTCTCCGTCAAAAATTCGCGGAAGCTGAGAAAGATGTTCTCTTTGAAGCCTTCAAAGATAAGATCAATACGATGATTACTGGTCGCGTCGAAAAGATTGATGAGCGCGGGGCTTCCATCAACATTGGAAGAACGAGCGTCTATCTCCCTCGCAAGCAGATGATTGGCGATGAACATTTCCAAGCTGGTGACCAAATTCGTTTATTCGTTAGTGACGTAGCTTCTGATATCAAAGGAGCTCATATTGTTGTCTCCCGAAGCAACGAAGGATTCTTACGTTGCCTCTTCAATGAAGAAATTCGCGAAATCTATGATGGCACGATCGTCATAAAAGGGATCGCTCGTGAAGCAGGTGAGAGAAGCAAAGTTGCCGTCTATAGTCAAAATCCCGATGTTGATCCAGCCGGAGCGTGTATTGGTCAAAATGGTTCACGTATTCAAAAAATCGTCTCTCAATTAGGCAATGGTTCAACAAAAGAAAAGATTGATATCATCGCTTTTAGTGAAAATTCTGGTCTCTTTATTATGGAATCATTAAAGCCCGCTCATGTGGCTGGCATCATTTATGATGAAGAAGCCAAAACTGCCACCGCCATCGTCAAAGATGACTCCTTATCTTTAGCGATTGGTCGCCGCGGTGTCAATGTTCGTTTAGCGGTTCGCTTAACGGGCTACAACATCGATATTAAGACGGAAACCGATGCGATTAGCAATGGTTTAGTCTATCAATCATTTGAACAATTACAAGCCGAAGAAGTCGAGCATCAAAAACAATTGATCGCCGAAATGAAAGCCGCTCAAGCTCAAGTAGTCGCATCGTCTGAAGATGTTCTTCCTGGTTTACCAGAAGGCTATGTTGCTCCTCAAGCTCGTGTTTATAAGGATGAAGAAGAAAATAATGATCTGAATGAAGCCTTAGAACTCGAAAGCGAAAAGGAAGAGACAAATGTCGTTGCTCCTCAAATGGAAGAAGTAAAAGAAGAGCAACCAGTCGCTGTTCAAGAAACGGTGGTCGCTCCAACTCCTGTCAAGGAAGAAGTGGCTCCTGAAGTGGTGGAAGAAGTGCGAACTGTTAAAACAACGACCACTCTTTCTGATTTAGAAAAGACTTTAGAGGCTTCCGATAAAAAAGCTGGTAGTTATAAGAAGAATTGGCGGAAAAATAGTAAGAAAGATAATGAAGAAGAAGATTCCGAAAAACTTTCTAGCACTGTTGATCCTTCCCAAAGAATGTCCATCTATACCGAAGAAGAACTTAAAGCGATGGAAGAAGAAGAAAAAGAAAATCGCGATTCATCAGAAGAAGATGTCGATTATGACGAATATGATGAATATTACGATGACAATGGTAATTAATGACAATTACAGACGATATATTAATTAAAATGATAAGTTTACTTATCATAAAAGAAAGAAGGTGTTGATATGGCAAAAAAGAAAAAAACGTTTTATCGAAAGGACAATCGTCCTAATCGGGAGGCTAATGTTTCCACTAAGGTTCGCCTTGATAAAGTGAAAACTAAAGTCAATGGAGGTGTTTTTATCTATACTGGCGCCATCAGCGCCGCCGAATTGGCCAAGAGTCTCGATGTCGCTGTTTCAGACATTATTAAGTTCTTATTCCTTCAAGGTAAGATGATTACAATCAATACCATTTTAGACGATGAATTAATCGGTCTTGTCTGTTTGCAATTTGGCTTTGATTTTCAAAAAAAAGTCATGGTGGCAGCGGAAAATTTTGAAGACATTGAAATTAATGATGACCCCAGCAAATTAAAACCTCGTCCTCCTGTGGTCACAATCATGGGACATGTTGATCACGGCAAAACAACCTTAATCGACGCGATTCGAAATAGCAAGCTAGTCGATAGTGAAGTCGGAGGCATATCTCAAGAGATAGGAGCTTATCAAAAGGAAATTCATGGTCAAAAGATTACGTTTATTGACACTCCTGGACATGAGGCTTTTACGGCGATGCGCTCTCGTGGAGCAAGTGTGACCGATATCGTCGTTTTAGTGGTCGCTGCTGATGATGGCGTCATGCCTCAAACAGTGGAAGCTATCGACCACGCGAAAGCGGCCGGTGTCCCTATTATTGTCGCTATTAATAAAATTGATAAAGTTGGCGCTGATCCTGAGAAAGTGAAAAATGAGTTAATGGCTCATAATGTTCTTTTAGAGGAGTTTGGTGGCGATGTGATCGCCGTTGCCATCTCAGCGAAAAAGAAAACTAATATTGAAGGATTGTTAGAAGCCATTCTTCTCGTCTCGGAAATGAAAGAATTAAAAGCTAATCCTGATCGTTATGCGATGGGAACGGTTTTAGAGGCTAAACTTGATAAAAACGAAGGTCCAAAAGCTACTCTTTTGATTCAAAATGGAACCTTAAGAGAAGGTGACTATCTCGTCGCCGGTGCTTCTTATGGTAAAGTCCGTCGCATGACTAATGAATATCGCAAGATCTTATTAGAAGCCGCTCCAAGCACTCCTGTCGCAATTATCGGATTGAGCGAAGTACCTCTTGCTGGCGACCATTTTATGGCTTTTGGTGAAGAGAGCGAAGCTCGTGAAATTGCTCTGAAAAGAAAGAGAGTCCGCGAAGCCAAGGAACGTAGTTCCAGTGGCGGAGCTTCTCTTGACGATTTGTATAATCGTATTCATGAGGGTGAAGTGCAAAGTCTCAATATCATCATCAAAGCTGATTCAACTGGCAGCGCGGAAGCAGTGAAGAGTTCGTTAGAAAAACTCTCAAATGAAAATGTCAAAATCAATATTGTTCGTGCGACAAGTGGAGCGATCACGGAAAGTGATGTCCTATTAGCTAGCGCTTCTAATGCGATTATTTATGGTTTTAATGTTCGACCTAGTGCGATTACACGAGCCAAAGCTACCGAAGAAAAAGTTGAGATTCGCTTACATCGTATCATCTATGCTTTAATTGAAGAAATTCAAGCAGCGATGAAAGGCATGCTCGCCCCCACAATGGTAGAAAAAGTCACTGGTCAAGCCGAAATTCGTCGTCTCTTTAAAGTTAGTAAAATCGGAACAATCGCGGGATGTATGGTGGTGGATGGCTTTATCAAAGCCAATTCACAAATTCGATTAATTCGTGATGGTATCGTGACTTATGAAGGAAAAATTGCTTCTTTACAACGTGAAAAAGATCAAACTAAAGAAGTTAAGAATGGCTATGAATGTGGTATTCTAATTGAAAATTATAACGATATCAAAGAAGGCGACATCATCGAAGGTTACGAGATGGTGGAAGAAAAATAACATGGCCAATAAACAAGAGCGAATTGCCGCTGTCATTCGCAAAAATATTGCTGATATCATTCAATTCGAACTTCATAATCCCAAATTAGGTTTTGTTACCATTCCTGAAGTGCGCGTCACCAAAGATATCTCCTATGCCAAAGTATACGTCTCTTTCATTAAAAAAGAAGAAGTTAAAGAAGGGATGGAAGTCTTAGAACACTCCAAGGGTTTCATTCGTTCATCACTCGCAAAAAAGATGGACACGCGACGCGTTCCGAGCCTAATCTTTATTCTCGATGAAGGCTTTCAAAGAGAAGAAAAAATTACCGAGCTTCTGAACAAAGATAAAAAATAGACCTGTTTAACAGGTCTTTTTCATTTTTATATGAGGAATATTCGCTTCAATAAAGGTGGAACCTTCACTTTGGAAGCCAAGTTGTTCATAGAAAGATTGCAAATATAATTGAGCGTGAAAATAGATGGTGCAAGGATTGAATCGTGTTTCTAGATAGTCGCTGAGATAGGAAAAAACAGCACGTCCATAACCATGTCGGCGATATTCTTTTAATATCGCAAAGCGTCCTAAACAATAACCTTCTTCAGTTTCGCGATAGCGAATAACACCAATGGGTCGATCAAAAAGACAAATTAAAAAATAATGGGAAGTCTTCTCTTCGGCTGGGATGTATTCTTCATGATAGGAAATTTTTTGTTCGAGAATAAAAACCTCATGGCGAATATAAGTCATTTCCAGAGCGTCTTGAGCGGAGATAACTGGCCGTAAATTAAGCCCTTCTTGATTAACCTGAAGCGCAATTTGTTCACCCCATAGATCTTCTTGCTCAAAATTCGTCAGCATGGTGAGAAAGTTCTCTTTAGCGGGGGGAAAATTTTGATAGATATGGTGGAGCAAATCTTTGATATCTTCGCGCGAAGTCATTTTGTCAGCGGGGCAAGTAGAAGGCAGAACCGGAAGACTTTCTTCTTTGATTAAAGTCTTAATGTCCTTTTCTCGCACAAAAATAAGCGGTCTTATGAATTCAATATGACTTTTCTCCAGATACATTTTAGGGGCAAAGGTTCCAATTTTTGCTCCATATATTTCATTCATAAACAATGTTTCAACTGCGTCATCAGCATGATGGGCAAAGGCCACTTTGTTATAACCTAATTGATGAGCGACATTATTGATAGCGGCTTTTTTCATCCGCGAACAAATGGAACAAGGAAGATGTTTAGCGCCCTTTTGTTGCTTCTCTAAAATAGGGAAAACCGTTTTATTATCACTAACGATTAAAGAGAGACCCAGCGACTGACAAAAAGATTGGAGAGGTTGAGGATCAAAATGAGGGAATCCAAGATCTAAAATAACGGGTTGAATAGTAAAATCAGTATGAGAAAACTTTTTATATAAACTTAATGCATAGGTTAAAACAACACTATCTTTACCACCCGACAAACCGATGACGATGCGATCACCATGTTGGATGAGGTTGAAGGTTTTATCCGCTCGTCGTAAGCAAGCTAGAACAGTTCGAATTGCTTTCATATTCGACTTATTATATTTTATATAAGTAGAAATTAAAAGTATGAATGGGTTTTTGTTTATCGATAAGCCAAAGGATTGGACTAGTCGCGATGTGTGCAATCGCCTTCAGCATCTTTTTCATGAAAAAAAAGTGGGACATACAGGAACACTAGATCCGTTTGCGACGGGTTTATTGATTGTCTGCTTTGGCAATGCGACGAAAACAATTCCTCTTTTGGAAGACGCGGATAAAGAATATTTAGCTGAATTGACATTAGGGACAAAAACATCGACTGGCGATCTCACTGGTGAAGTGATTGAAACACGAGAAGTCGGTGATGTTTCAGGGCAAAAAATAAAAGAAGTTTTCTCTTCTCTAGTTGGCGAGATGGATCAAATTCCTCCCATGACAAGCGCTGTTCATGTCAATGGTCGCAAACTCTATACCTATCACTATCAAGGGCAAGAAGTTGAACGAAAACCACGCAAAATTACTATAAAAAGTTGCGAATTGCTGTCTTTTTCCCAAAATACTATCATCTTTAAATGTCGTGTTTCGAAGGGAACATATCTTCGCACGCTTGGTGAGACGATAGCGGAAAAGTTAGAAACGGTTGGTTATCTTTCTAATTTGCGACGTTTGAAAATTGCTGATTTTGATGTCCGTGATAGTTCAACTTTAGAGAATGTTAAATCAGAATCACTGCTCTCTTTAGCGGATGTCTTAACGCGTTATGTTCCCTTTATTGTCGTCGATGATCATCAAGCTCAAAAAGTTAAAAACGGTATGCCAATTACCATTGAGAATATTTTACAAAAATATGATAAAATAATGGTGATGAATGAGAAACGTGAATGCTTGGCAATCTACACTCGCCTTAACGGTTCGCTTTTTAAATGTCAGCGAGGTCTCTTTTCATGATGAAAATTATCGAGTTTAAATATGGTCAGCCACTTCATGTCGAGGAAAAGATCATTCTTTGTCTCGGCTTTTTTGATGGAGTGCATCGCGGTCATCAAGCTCTAATTCAAAAAGCAATCAGTGAAGGTTATAAAGTTGGCATTTTGACATTTGATAATTCACCCGCTGTCGTCTTAGGGAAAATTCCTTTTAATGAAGCCTTAACTTCTCCTGCTGACAAAGCGGACTTATTCGAAGATCTCGGAGTGGATTATCTCTTTTTAATGCATTTTGATCTGGAAGCATCACATCGTACTAAAGATGAATTTATTAGAGAGATCCTCACTCCTTTGCGACCTTATAAAATTTATTGTGGTGAAGATTATCATTTTGGAGTTCGCGGTGAAGGCAATCCGACTTATCTCAAGAATTTTTTTCCTGTCGAGGTTTTTCCTTTGCAATTGCAGAATGGAGAAAAAATCTCTTCTCGCGATATTGTCTTTGATATTCAACATGGACAAATGGAGGAAGCTGCTTCCTTACTCGGACGTCCATATCGCTTATCGGGACTTGTCATTCAAGGAAAACATAATGGGAAATCCATCTCTTTTCCCACGGCCAATCTAAAACTCGATTATTACTATGTCTATCCCCAACTTGGGGTCTATATGGGTTATGCCTATCCTCATGGAGTGAGATATAAATGCATTATCAATGTTGGCACTCATCCGACGATTATGCCTTTATTGGAACCAATTATTGAGGTGCACATTATCGATTATGATGAAAATCTTTACGGCACCCATATTTTTATCGATTTTATTCAATTCATTCGCTCCGAAATTCATTTTGAGTCTTTAGATAAATTAAAAGCTCAATTGCATAAAGACCTCGAAAAAGCGAAAAAGTATTTGCGTTAATCTCCTAACGAATATATTATATTCACAGCGACTTTCGCGCAGCCTATCGATTCCTCAACGATAAGCCGGGCCTAAGTTAAGAAAAATGTTAGGAGGATTCCCATGGCCTTAACCAAGGAAAGAAAAGCAGAACTCGTCAAAAAGTTTGGCAAAAATGAAAAGGATACTGGCTCTGTCCAAGTCCAAGTTGCCATTCTCACTGAACAAATTCTCGCTCTAACCGCTCACTTGAAAGCGAACAAAAAGGACGCTCATGGTAAGCGAAGCTTGATGATTCTTGTCGGACAACGTCGTAGTTTATTAGACTACCTCATTACCACCGATCGAGATGCCTATTTAAAGCTTATTGTTGAACTCGGATTACGTAAGTAATAAGAGAAATGAAGAAATCGCCAATTGGCGATTTTCTTTTATCAATAAACACTTGTATGTGTTTATATACTTTGATAAAATCAATGCGAAATCATTTTAAATGTAAAAGAGGTAAAAAGATGAAAAGAGTATTCGAATTAGAATTCGAAGGAAAGAAATTCGTCGTTGAAGCTGGTGAAATCGCCAAGCAAGCCGACGGAGCCGTCCTCGTCAGATTAAACGAGACCGCTGTTCTTTCCACCGCATGTTGCTCTGATAGCCCCAAAGAAGGAGATTTCTTCCCCTTGACAGTCGGCTATGAAGAAAAGCAATATGCTGTCGGTAAAATTCCTGGTTCCTTCCTACGAAGAGAAGGACGATCTGGCGAACACGCCACTTTAACTGCTCGATTAATTGATCGACCCATTCGACCAATGTTCTCTGAGGGTTTTAGAAACGAAGTACAAATTGTTAACACTGTCATGTCCGTGGATCAAGATTGCACCCCTGAAATGTCAGCGATGTTAGGATCTTCCTTAGCATTAGGAATTTCCAACATTCCCTTTGATGGACCAATCGCTGGTGTCTATGTCGGACGTGTCGATGGAAAATTAATTATTAATCCCACTGTCGAAGAAAAAGCCAAGAGCGATATTAATGTCGCTGTCGCTGGTACTAAAGAAGCCATCAATATGGTGGAAGCTGGTGCCGATCAAGTCAGTGAGGATGATATGCTCGAAGCTTTGATGTTTGGCCATGAGGCGGTCAAAAAATTATGCATCTGGCAAGAAGAAATCATTAAAGAAATCGGCGTTCCAAAAAGAGAGATTGAACTCTATCAATGCGATCCTCAAGTGGAAGCTGATGTCACCGCTCGAGCCAAAGATCGCTTAGTCAAAGCTATCTCTATCTTTGATAAGTTAGAAAGACAAGATGCCATTGCGGCGGTTGAAGATGAAATTCTTGAAGATTATGACTCACGCTCTTACCCAGATGAGGCTACTCATAAAAAGACCTATCACATGGTCAGCGAAACTTTAGAAAGCCTTGTCGCTCAAGAAGTCCGCCGGTTAATTACGGAAGAAAAGATTCGTCCCGACGGTCGTCGTGTCGATGAAATTCGTCCTTTAGACGCTCAAGTCGACCTTCTTCCTCGTGCTCATGGTTCAGCGATGTTCACTCGTGGACAAACACAAGTTATCTCCATTACGACTTTAGGTGCCAAAAGCGATGAACAAATCATCGACAATTTGACAGAAGAAGAAACTCGTCATTGGATGCATCACTATAATTTTCCACCATATAGCGTTGGCGAAGTGGGAAGAATGGGCAGCCCAGGTCGAAGAGAAATTGGCCATGGCGCGCTCGGCGAAAGAGCCTTAAGTTATGTTATTCCTTCCGAACAGGAATTCCCTTATACCATTCGTACTGTGGCGGAAGTTGTGGAATCTAATGGTTCTTCTTCTCAAGCTAGTATTTGTGCCTCCTGTATGTCTTTGATGGCGGCTGGTGTCCCTCTTAAAGCAATGGTCAGCGGCATCGCCATGGGCCTCATTACTTCTGGTCCTCTCGATGGCAAACATCCCTATACAATTTTGACCGATATTCAAGGTCTTGAAGATCACTTTGGTGATATGGACTTTAAAGTCGCGGGTACCGAAAAAGGTGTCACGGCTTTGCAGATGGATATCAAAATCAAGGGTGTTACTAAAGAAATTCTCCGCGAAGCTCTCGCTCAAGCTCATGGAGCACGAGCTATCATTCGTGAAGCGATGTCAAAAGCCATTAGCGAGCCACGTCCAGATGTCGGCAAATACGCTCCCAAAATGGACACATTCACCATTGAAGAAGACAAGATTCGCGAAGTTATTGGCACCGGTGGCAAAGTCATCAACGACATCATCGCTCAATGTGATAATGTCAAAATTGACATTGAAGATAGTGGCCAAGTCACTATTTACCACATGAATCGTGACACAATCAATAAAGCCAAACAAATGATTCTTGATATTGTCAAAGAAGCTAAAGTCGGCGAAGTTTATGAAGGCGAAGTCGTCCGTGTTGAAGATTATGGCGCTTTCGTTCATCTCTTCGGCAATGTCGATGGTTTATGTCATGTTTCTCGCCTAGGCTGGGGTTTTGTGGAAAAAGCCAGCGATGTCGTCAAAATTGGCGATAAGATCAAAGTTCAAGTCATCGAAATTGATGACAAGGGCAAGGTCAAAGTTTCTCATCGTGAATTTTTGGAAAAACCCGCTGATTATGTCGAAAGACCAGAACGCAGTCGCACGGAACATCAATTCCGTCCGGATCATTCGTTTAAAGGTCCGCGCAAATTCAAAAAATAATTAACATAGACTGACCCTTGAAAAAGGGTCTTTTCTTTGGCCAAATAAAGACATTTTCACTTTTATTCTTTAAATAAATATGTATACTATAAATAGCGACCAAAACATAGTCAATTGATGAAGGAGGCTCTTTTAAATCGTGGATACCATTAAAATATGTGCTCTCGGCGGATTAGATGAAAATGGCCGAGATTGCTATGTGATTGAAATTAACAATGACCTCTTTGTCGTGGAAGCGGGAAGTTCTCTTCCTGATAAAACGATTCCAGGTGTTGATTTTCTTTTGCCCAACGCTGAATATATTATTCAAAACAAAAATCGCTTAAAGGCTTATATCATTACGCATGGTCATGATGAGAGCATGTCTGGCCTTAAATATTTTTATAATCGCGCTCCCGCCCCTGTTTATTGCACTGAAACAACGCAAAAATGTATGCTCGGTCAAGCGGGAATTCTCAAAGTTAAGACGAATTTTGATTTTCATATCGTCCCACCTTCAAGCACCGTTAATATCGCTGGACATGTCATTCATTTTTTCCAAACTTGTCATAACGTTTCGCTGTCGATGGGTGTCGCTTTTGAAACTGATCGCGGCAACATCGTCTATACGAGCGATTTTATTGTCGATTATTCCTTAAATGAGCCTGGTTATATTTTTGATTTACCAGCTCTTGGACGCATTTCCGAAAAAAATACTTTGCTCTTAATGTCACCGAGTAAAGGAGCAGCTGGAGCGGGATATTGCGCTCCTAAACACCGCATTGTCTATCTCATTGAAAAGTATTTCAAAGATTGTCAGCAGCGGATGTTTATCTCTTGCTTTTGGCAAAATCTCTATCGTATTCGCGGGCTTTTAATGCTGTGCAAAAAATATCATAAAAAACTTTATTTCTATGATGATTATACCCGTCAAGTCATGAAATTTGTCGCCCCGAGCGACGATGAACTTTTGAAGGCTATTGATGTCGTTAAAGAAGAAGATCTCTTAAGAGTCAAAGAACAAGATCTCGTTATTTTGATGCTCGGTCATGGCAGTGAAATCTACACTAAAATCGCTGATTTAGCCGCTCGTTCTAATGATGATAAACGCCTAGTGATTGGACCGGCTGATATTTTCATTTCCGCCGCCTTGCCAACTCCTACTCAAGAAGTGGTGGCTACTCATTCTTTGGATAGCCTTTATCGAACGGGCTGTGAAGTGGTGTGGCTCAATAACAAGGTCCTCTTCCCGATGCACGCTCATCAAGATGATTTAAAAGTCTTCTTATCGTTATTAAAGCCGAATTATTATCTCCCTGTCCGCGGTAGTTTTGTCAATTTGATGACGAACGCTAAACTCGCCTTGTCGATGGGTATCGGCCTTAATCATAGCAATGTTTTTATTCTCGATAATGGTATGCAACTCGTCTTTGACGAGACTAACCGTCCACATATGATTCCGAATGAAACAAATCACATCAATGTCGCTCCTGTTCTCGTGGATGGCATGGGCATTAGCAAAGTGGGAGCTGAACTAATTGAAGAACGTCGACAATTAGGCTTCGATGGTGCGGTCGTCGTCGCGGCCACCGTCAATCTCAAAGAGAAGAAGATCGTCGCTGGTCCCGATTGTCAAATGCGCGGCTTTGTCTATGTTAAAGAAGCCGAGCCTCTTCTTAAATCAATTTCCAATATTTATGTGGAAGAAGTAAACACAGCTTTAGCCACTTCTAATTTTGATTTCGCTAAAGTGGAAGACACAATTAGAGAAAGAGCTCGCCGTTTTATTCGCCGAGAAAATGGCCGAGAACCGATGATTTTACCAATTATTATTGAAACAAAATAAGGAAAGCACTTCGGTGCTTTTTTGTTAAATATTCGTGGACTACTGCGCGAGCACATTTGTATAATGTACATGTATGAGCAAAAATAAAAATCCCAAACCCGTCTCATCGCGATATCTCACTTTTTTTGGTGGTGTTTTCTTTTGTCTTCTCTCTGTCTCGATGATCATCAACATTGGCGATGTTAACCGCGCTTTGACGATTGGACCTAATTTCCTTTTCGGAGTGAGCTCTTTCATCATTTATATTTTTCTTTATATTCTTGGTGTTTCTTTTCTCTTTAGAGAAAAAGGTATCAAAATACGCTTTTCATTTACTTTTTTTGGGGTGCTTGTTTTCTTCCTTGGCTCCCTAATTTTGACTTCTTTAATTTTCAATGTTCGGCGGGCAGAAGGAGTGGATGTTAACACTTTTATTACCATGTTTCAAAACATGGTTTCCAATGACAAAATTGGATACTTCAATTATGATCAATTAAATCTCTTTACCAATATTTCGTACTTGTCCGGGACTGAAACCTTGTCCTATGGATTTGGTGGTGGATTGGCCGGTAATGCTTTAACCGCTGTTATCATTACCTATTTAGGGACAACTTGGGCATGGATTATCGCTATTTTTCTTTCGGTTTCTGGCGTGGCTTTATACGCCATTCCATTTATCAAAAAAGCGGTGATTAAAAGCCGTAAACAAGCGAAAGAAAATGAAGAGAGAAAAATTCAACAAGTCACCTCGAATCTCACGAGTATTGAATCATCCGCTAAAACGATGATTACCAAGGATGACTATGTTGGTGTGGTCAATAGCGTCAGCTTAGTTAAATCGGCTGGCCAATATGACTTTCATATTGCAAAAGATAAAGAAACCCACTCTCCTCTCTCCCCAAGTCTCAAACCAGCTTTTGGAGGGAAAATTAACGCGGATAGCAACCCCTCTATTTTAAATAATTATCCTAACGATGGTGGCTTTGTTAAAGCCCGTTTTGCTCGCCCTGATTTAGCCGAGCAAACTCCTGAAGAAAAAGAAGCTGAAATTGAAGTAATGAGCGGTGAAGCCGCCCTATTAGAAGCCAATGCCAAACAAACTCATGCTGAACAATTAATGCTCGACTTTGATAGTAAGCCTGTCATCAATCGTGAACTCGCGCAATCAAAACCAGTTTTTGTCGAGCGAAAAGTCGTTTCAAACAATTCACAAATAAACGAACAACAAATTTCACCTTCTTCTAATGAAGAACCGATGATAAAAAAACCTTTGAAATGGATTGCACCATCTCATGAATTGCTCGATACATTGGAAACCACTGAAGCTTTAGAGACCAATCAAAAAGTGGCTAATGAGCGAAGTCAATTAATCGATCAAGCCCTTTCCGACTTTAATATTGGCGCTAATGTCATCGACTATACAATCGGTCCCTCCGTCACCCGCTTTAACATACGCTATGAAAGTAATGTTTCTTCCCGTTCCATCAATAATTTAGTTGATGATTTATCTCGTCGTCTCGGAGGAGTAGCGGCCCGTTTTGAGCCAGTCGTCGAAGGACAAATATATTCTGGATTAGAAATTCCTAATGCGACAATCACTCCTGTCGGTTTCAAAGAAGTCTATGAAAAACTCCCCGATGTTAAAAAACACCCTTTAGCTATTGCCTTTGGCAAAAATATTTCTGGCGATGTTATCTCTGCTGATTTCGATGAGTTCCCCCATATCTTAGTAGCGGGTACTTCTGGAAGTGGCAAATCTATTTTTATTCACTCTTTAATTACCACTCTAATCATGCGCAATTCTCCTGAACAACTTCGCATGGCAATCATCGATCCTAAGCGCGTCGAAATGGTTCGATATCGCGATATGCCTCATCTGCTCTGCCCCATCGTCAGCGATTCTAGTCAAGCTTCACTCTTTTTGAACAAACTTGTCGAAGAGATGAACGAACGCTACGCGATGTTTGAAGAAGCGGGAGGCTGCACATCAGTGGCAGAATATAATGAATATGCTGATGAATGCCATAAATCCAAAATCCCTTATATTATTGTCATCATTGATGAGTATGGTGATTTAGTTACCACCCATAAAGAAGTGGCTCAGCCCATTCTTTTACTCGGTCAAAAAGCTCGAGCGTGTGGCATTCATCTTCTCATCTCCACTCAATCCCCCACGACAAGTGTTATCACTGGAACCATCAAGAGCAATTTAGCCACTCACGTCGCTCTAGCAACAGCTAATGTGACACAATCGATTACCATCCTCGGTGAAGGAGGAGCCGAAAAGCTCTTAGGAAAAGGTGATATGCTCGTTCAATCTCCACTTGTTAGCCGGGTTGGATTAGTTCGTTTGCAGTGCTGTTTTATTCAAAGAAAAGAAATTCTCCGTGTCGTCGGTTATCTTAAGGAACATTATCCCACTAATTACAGTGAGCGTTTTCTCAACTTAGAACAAGAAGCCGCTCAAGCGGGACAAAACGCTATCGCTAATGGCAGTGTCAATGCCTCTTTAGATCCCGCTGAAGAAGCTAAATATCAAGGTATTAAAGAATGGGTGATGGGACAACAATATATGTCAATGTCACGTATTCAAGGTGAATGTGCGGTTGGTTTTAATCGCGCTCGTCGCTTCTTCACTCGTCTACAGCAAGAAGGAATTGTCGCTAATGAAGTGGAAGGCAATAAAGGTTGCCGCGTCATCGTCCACGATTCGGCGAGTCGAGAAGAAAGCCTTCCATCAAGTGATGATTATAGTTCGATTGGATAGATACTTATGAATTATTTTGTTAAAGCACAACTCATTTCTCTACGAAGAATTACTCTTCTTATCTTTACGGAAGTGATTATTCCTGATCATGTTGTTTTTCAACTATATATTGAAGACCAAAAAAAGGAGACCCTCAAAATTATTCGTCATACGAGTAATCTTCGTGTCAATTTTTACGAATTAGAGATGAGCGAGGATTATCCTTTCGGAACGAAATGTTATCTTCATATTCCTCAATTCCCTCTTCAAATTATTGATAATAGTCGCGCGATTGACTTTAATGAAGCTGATCAATTATTCTCTTGTCCAGAAGCTAAACTCGGTAATTTTTATTCCCCGGAAGCCACTTCTTTTCAAGTGTGGGCACCATTAGCGACATCCGTTGTTTTGAAAATTAGTCGTGATGGTAATAACTTTGAAAGTTTTGATCTAAAGCGTGGTGATAAAGGTGTTTATGCTCTTTCGATTCCTGGTGACTATGAAAATGCTAGTTATTATTATCTCGTCGAAAATAATGGTGTCATCCGCCAAGCTCGCGATCCATATGCTCGAGGTACAACTTTAGATAGTCGTTACTCGGCTGTTGTCGATTTGAAAAAGGTTCAAGCGATAAAAAAGATCGTTCCTTCTTATCCTGTTCATAATCTACTCGATTGCATTATTTACGAGACCAATGTTCGTGATTTTACTGAGGATAAGCATACAAATATTAAAGATAAAGGAAAATATGGTGGTTTTATTGAAGAAAAACGCGTGACAGATAAAAAGAATCCTGCCGGTCTTGATTACTTGAAGTATCTTGGCATTACTCATGTTCAACTGAATCCGATTCTTGATTTTCACGGTGTTCCTGATCAAGCGAGTGAGAAAGCCTATAATTGGGGTTACGATCCAATCAGCTTTTTTGCGATTGAAGGAAGTTACTCAATTGCTCCTGAAAAACCTCTCTCGCGACTAATTGAATTTAAGAACATGGTGGAGAAGCTCCATGCAAACAATATTCGGACAGTTGTCGACGTCGTCTATAATCATGTCTATGAATATTTTGAGAGCAATTTAGAAAAATTAGTTCCTGGTTATTTCTTTAGAAGAAAGAAAAACGGTCTTTTATGTCAATCATCCGGTTGTGGAAATGATTTTGCCAGCGAACGACCGATGGCAAGAAAAATTATCGTCGAGAGCGCCTTAAATTTTATCGAGTTATATGATATTGATGGTTTCCGTTTTGATTTGATGGGTTTATTAGATATTAAAACGATGAAAACATTGCAAAACGAATGTCTGAAGATAAAACCTGATCTTGTCTTCTATGGTGAAGGCTGGAATATGGATGCCAATATGCCCATGGAAGAGAAGGCGTGCTCCGATAATGCTTCTTTACTTCCAGATTACGGCTTTTTTAATGAAATGTTCCGCGATGTGATTAAAGGAGCGACTTTCCATGATAAAATCACCGAAAAAGGTTATATCAATGGTGATACTAGTTACCGTTTCGGCGCTAATTTTGTCATTCATGGTTCAGTCATTAATCATTCTTACGAACCAAAATATGTCTATGCTCATCAATCGATTAATTACGTTGAGTGCCATGATAATAACACTTTATTTGACAAATTAACATTTTCAAATAGCGAAGAGGACGAGACCACTTTATATAAGCGCGTTCGTCTCGCTAACGCTTTAGTCGTTCTTTCTTTTGGCGTTCCATTCATTCATATGGGACAAGAAATTGGCCAGACTAAATTTGGGCTTGATAACACCTACAACAAAGTCAGCGTTAATAAGATGAATTGGGAACAAGTTGATCTCAATTTTAACATGGTGACATATTTAAAAATGATTATCGATTTGCGGAAAAACGCTCTTCCTTATCTGCGGTTGGACGAAAGAAAAGATATCGAGCAAGTTTTTGAAACCATTCCATGTGATAACGGATTGCTTTGTCTTTATTCGGATAAACAAGATTATTTGAAGAATTATCGCAAATTATTAATCCTTATTAATCCCACTAACGCCAATCAACGATTTGATGTTGATGAATACTATGCTTCTCTCACTTTAACTGGAGAAGATAAAGTTTACGTGAAGAACGCCCTCATCCCTCCAATTTCCATCAATATTTTGTATCTTAAATAAATTTGCGACTTTTTATCTTATTTCATCCTTATAATCTTCTTTAAGGGGAGATTTTATGATTAGTAGTGTTGTTTTAACCGGATATCTTCAAGATGTCCTAAATGAGCGATTTCGTCTTGTCAAAACCAGCAACAATGATACTTTTAAACCTGACGAAGATATCGTTTCACTAATTCCAGTTCTATATTGGACGCGCGATAATAAAAATCCATTAATTAATTCCAAAAAGGGAACATATATTGTTATTCGTGGTCACATTGAAAGCGATTCCGCTATCGGTTTATACATCCTTGCTGAAACCATCCAATTGTCTAAATAGAAAAAAAGAATATAATATTCTTATGCGTCATTATATAAAAGCTATCTTTTTCCAGGGGATTCCCATTCTATGGGCTTATTTCACTTGGATGATTCGCTATGCTAAACATCCCGACCGCTATCCTATTAGTCTACGCTATCGAAGATTAGCGAAACTAGTTCGTCATGTGGCAAAATCATTAAATGTGGAATTTCATGTGGAAGGCCAAGAAAATATTCTAGAAGAACCATTTTATCTCGTCAGCAATCATCTCTCTTCTTTTGATCCTCTCGCTTTTGTATGCGTTATCGATCAACCGACGAGTTTTGTGGCCAAAATTGAATCGGAAAAAATGCCGTTTGTCGGTTTATGCGTTAAAATATTAAATGGTTTATTTATTGATCGTGATGATATTAAGCAATCGTTAAAAACGATGATGAAACTAACGGATAATTTAAATGACCGCTCGCGAAATTGGGTCATTTTTCCCGAAGGGAAGCGCAATACTGATCAAATGGCGTTATGCAGTGAATTTCATCATGGAACATTTAAAGCCGCCATCCGTTCTAATACCCCGATTGTTCCCGCCGCCATTTACGGGACGCCAAGAGTTTTACATCTCAATCCAGAATATAAGAAGTATCCTATCTTTATCCAATTTTTAAAACCTATTAGACCAGAAGAATACGCCAATCTTTCGACAAAAGATATCGCCGCTAATGTTCAAGAACAAATTCAAAGAGCGGTCTCTTTTCATCTACGAGAGATTGATCATGCCTATCTCTCTAAAAAATACCCCAAAAAATATCGTTTCAATCACAACGATTAAATTTTATTTTCGCCAATATTTAGGGTAGCGGTTTTTAATGATTCGCCCATCGCTTTTAGCAATGTCAACGGATAGAGAATGATATTTTAACAAGACAAAGCCTTTTTCCATGGGAAGAGACAAACTATCACCATGACGATAGTTTATCAAAGATTGTTCATCAATTTCTTTTTCTAAAGAAAAAGAAGATAAATAACGAGCGTAGTGAACATCATATTTAATGATATTGTTTTTGATTTCGCCAATTTTCACTCCGTAACGAATCACAGAAAGAGATGAAATATCAAATTTTTCGCTGATCCCAAACAAAAAATCACCGTATTTTAAAACGAGAGGACATGAAGGTATCACTTGATCTTTATAGAGAATTATTTTCTCTTTTTGCTGATTGTGATAAAGAGTATTAGGCTTGTTAATATGGCAAATGTAATGACCTTCGCCAGGAAATAAGTAGGGCAATAAATGTATGCCAATTTTAGAGGGTGATTGATAAAAACCAGGTCGCATGGGAATGGGACAGAGATTCGCGGAAGTATTTTCTAATAGATAAGTGATAATCTCTTCATCTTCTTCATAAGAGAAAGAACAAGTTGAATATGATAAAACGCCCCCAGGTTTGAGCATTTGGTATGCCATGAGAATTAATTCTTTTTGGAGTGCTTGATTTTTAAGAACTTTGGCATAAGTCCAGTCTTCCTTCAAACGGTTGTCTTTCCGAAACATGCCGCTTCCGGAACATGGAGCATCGAGGATGATTTTATCAAAAACATTTTCATACCTATGGTATATTTTAGAAAAATCATTAGAAATGATTAGGATATTACCGAGCCCCAATCGCTCGACATTCTCCTTAATTGTCATCGCTCGATTATGAGCGATATCATTGGCGACAATCAAACCTTTTCCGTCCATTAAAAAGGAAGCTTGAACAGTTTTTCCTCCTGGGGCGGCACAGAGATCTAAAACGAGATCATCAGTGTGAAAATCAAGAAGAGAAGAAACAACCATAGCAGAAGGTTCTTGCAAATAAAAGGCTCCTAATTCATGTTCCACCGTCTTACCTAATTCATATTCACTCTTATCATATAAATAAGCGTGTGGAACAAGAGGATGTGGGATAACGTGAGGAAAGAGTTGAATAAATGTCTCATCATTCATTTTTCGCGGATTAAGCAAGGCGGCATGACGATCGTTCTCAGTGAGAGAATTCATCAATCGATCAATTTCGTCCTTCTTTAGGTATTTGAGGAGATGACTTTTAAAATCCATGTCCTTATATTACAATAATCCAATGACAAAAAGTACTCTTAATACATTTCATGTGTTAAGATATTAACGAGGTATTTTTATTATGAGAATGGTAGATTTAATTATTAAGAAACGCGATGGTCACGAATTGACCGATGAAGAGATCCGCTTTTGGATCGATGGCTATGTCAAGGGAGAGATTCCTGATTATCAAAGTAGCGCCATGCAGATGGCGATTTTATTCAAAGGCATGACTCATCGTGAAGTATCAACATTGACTGATGCGATGGAACATTCAGGCGAAACTCTCGATTTGTCGATGTTAAAAGGTGTCAAAGTTGATAAGCATAGTACTGGTGGTGTCGGAGATAAAACGACTTTAGTCTTAGGACCAATGGTGGCTTCTTGCGGCGCGACTTTAGCTAAATTAAGTGGTCGTGGTTTAGGACATACTGGGGGAACACTGGATAAACTTGAATCAATTCCAGGTCTAACAATTGCTATTTCTGGTCAAAGATTCATCGATCAAGTCAACAGTATCGGTATCGCTGTGGCGGGTCAAACCAAATCTTTAGTCCCCGCTGATAAAAAAATGTATGCTCTTCGCGATGTGACAGGAACAGTCGAATCTATTCCTCTTATCGCCGCCTCGGTTATGTCAAAAAAACTCGCTAGTGGAAGTGACGCTATTTTATTAGATGTCACAGTCGGCGAAGGAGCGTTTATGAAAAATATGAAAGATGCTCGCGAACTTGCCACTATTATGGTGCAAATCGGCAATCATCTTGGACGTGATACACGGGCTGTTTTATCTGATATGAGTGAGCCATTAGGATTGGCAGTGGGCAATTCTTTAGAAGTTAAAGAAGCTATCGCCGCTCTTCATGGTCACGGACCAGAAGATTTAATGGAATTATGTTATACCGCTGGTTCCATTATGCTCGTTCAAGCTCATTGCGCCGAAAATAAAGAAGTGGCTCGTCAGAAACTTGTCGATTCTATTAATAGCGGTCGAGCTTTTGAAAAATTCTGTCAAATGGTCGAAGCTCAAGGAGGAGACTTGAACTATATCCTACATCCTGAACTCTTCGAAGTGAGCAAAAACATTCTAGATGTCACAAGTGACAAAGAAGGCTATGTTCAATCGATTGATGCTTTAGAAATTGGCGAGAGTTCGATGAGACTGGGTGGTGGACGCGCTACTCTCGATGATGTTATCGATATGTCAGCCGGCATCGTCTTAAATAAAAAAGTTGGTGATTTTGTGAAAAAAGGTGAAAAACTTTGCACCGTTTATACCAACAAAACAACTGTCGATTATCAGCCTGTTCTCAGCGACATCAAGAAGTCTTTTGTCGTTAGTGAAAAACCTATTGAACACATTCATGTGATTCGTGAAATTATTGAATTATAAAATTATGCAACAACCTCTCGCTGATCAACTTCGTCCATCAAACCTTGATGAAATGATCGGTCAAACTGATCTTTTAAGTAAAGGTAGTGTCTTTCGGAAGGTAATTGATAAGAATCATATTCCGAACATGATTTTCTATGGTCCGCCTGGAACAGGAAAAACGACAGTGGCGAATATTATTGCCAAAAACACTAATCTATCTTTTTATCGTTTGAATGGAACGACAGCCTCCACGGAAGACATCAAAAAAATTATTAATGATATACATTCTCTTTTTACCACGAATGGTATTTTGCTATATCTTGATGAAATTCAGTACCTCAATAAAAAGCAACAGCAATCTCTCTTAGAGTTTGTCGAATCAGGGGATATTACTCTCATTGCTTCTACTACTGAAAATCCTTACTTTTATATCTATCCCGCTCTTCTATCCCGTTGTACGGTTTTTGAATTTAAAGCCATTCCTGCTTCAGAAATAAAGAAAGGTCTTCAAAGAGCGATGCAATTTTTGAAGATTGAAATGGAAGATGAAGCTCTTTCAATGCTCGCGACTTCAGCAAATGGTGATATGCGCAAAGCTCTTAACAATATTGATTTTTTAGAGCAATCATTAAAAGGGACAAAAAGATTAATAACTAAGCAAATCGTCGATAATTTTCTTGATAAAGGTAATATTTCCTATGATCGCGGTGAAGACAAACATTTTGACAATCTCAGCGCTCTGATGAAATCTTTGCGAGGAAGCGATCCGGATGCCTCGGTCTTTTATTTGGCGAAAATGTTAGAAGCTGGTGATCTCATCGCGGCTTGTCGAAGATTATTATGTTCAGCCAGTGAAGATGTCGGAATGGCTTATCCTCAAATAATCTCTATTGTTAAATCAGCTGTTGATACGGCTCTTCAACTCGGGATGCCAGAAGCTCGTTTGCCTCTGAGCAATGCGGCGATTTTAATCGCTACTTCCCCTAAAAGCAATAGTGCTTGTTTAGCTATTGATTCCGCTATTCATGATATTCATCAAGGCAAAGGAATTGATGTTCCTCGCTCTTTGCAAAACACTCATTTTGATGGTGAAGAAGCAAAATCAAAAGGTCAAAATTATCGTTATCCTCATGATTATTCTCATCACTGGGTCAAACAACAATACTTGCCTAATGATATTAAACAATCTAAGTATTACCTCTACCAAGATAATAAATATGAACAAACTCTTAAAGACTATTGGTCTAAAATTAAAAAGGAATAATTATGCGTATCGTTTTAACAACTGTCAATGAAGCACGAGTGGAAATAAACCAAAAAATAGTCGCTCAAATCAAGCGCGGTTTTTTACTTTTGGTCGGCTTTACAGATGGCGATAATCGTGAAACAGTTGAAAAAATGACTGATAAGCTTCTATCGTTGCGCGTTTTTCCTGATGAACACGATTTAATTAATATTTCGCTAGCCGATATTGGCGGCGAAATTCTATCGGTTAGCCAATTTACTTTGTATGGCGATGTTACCAAAGGTCGACGCCCATCTTTTATTAATGCCTTGCGTCCGAATGAAGCAGAACCTCTTTATGATTATTTCAATCAATTGGTGGAAGAAAAATATGGTCGTCTTTCAACTGGCGTTTTTGGCGCGATGATGAAAGTCTATTCTGTCAACGATGGTCCATTTACCCTACTGCTTGATAGTAAGGAGCTCTTCCAATGAAAGTTCTAATTGGCTTATCAGGTGGTGTTGATAGTGCGGTGGCTGTCTATCTTTTACAACAACAAGGTTATGAAGTAACTGGTTGTTTTATGCGTAACTGGGATGCTCTTGCCAATAATGATCAGCTAGGAAATCCAACGATCAACAATACTCAATGTCCACAAGAAAAGGATTACGAAGATGCTTTAGAAGTGGCGCGCAAATTGGGAATCAAGCTTCTGCGTATCGATTTTGTCAAAGAATATTGGGATAATGTCTTTTCTTATCTCATTTCCGAATATAAAAACGGTCGGACTCCTAACCCTGATATTTTCTGCAATAAATACATTAAATTTGGCCCATTTCTTGATTTTGCTCAAAAAAATGGCTTTGATATGATCGCCATGGGCCATTACGCTAAACGTCTAGATAAAGATGGGAAAACCTATTTGCTAAAATCCTTTGATAAAAACAAAGATCAAACCTATTTCCTTAGTCAAATTAGTCAAAGACAAGTTTCCAGTTGTCTCTTTCCTCTCGGAGATATTGACAAAAATGAAGTTCGACGTCTCGCTCATCAACTTGATTTAGAATCGGTGATGGACAAAAAGGACAGCACAGGAATCTGTTTTATTGGCGAGAGACACTTTCGTGAATTTTTGCAAAATTATATCCCCGCTCAAAAAGGCAATATCATTGATATTGAATCAAAACGCATCATCGGACATCATGAAGGAGCGATGTACTACACAATCGGGCAGCGACGTGGCTTAGGAATCGGTGGAATAAGTGGCGAACAAGCCCTGGGATGGTTTGTGGTTAATAAAGATGTCATAAATAATATTATTTATGTGGCGCGAGGAGAAGAGAATGACTATCTCTTAAGCGATTCTTGCACCGTGACTAATCTTAATTTTATTACCGATAAACCTGTTGAGGGCAAACATCTATCCGCTAAATTTCGCTATCGTCAAAAAGATCAAGGAGTCACACTTCATTATGTTGATGACAATCGCTTAATACTTAATTTTGATCAACCCAATAAAGCTGTTACCATTGGACAAGCGGCCGTTTTATATGATGGCGATGTCTGCATAGGTGGTGGATTGATTGAACATATTTATAAGCATGGAAGACAAATAGATATCTAGTTTTTATCATATTTATGTGATAAATTACATATATAGCAAGAAAAGAAGTCTATTCTTTTTAAAAAGAGAGTATCCGGATGGTGTGAGGATATATAAAAAGATAGATGGGCCACTTCTGAAGATGCGGGCAATGCCGCCAGTCTACTACTGTTTAGTAATCAATTAAGTGCATCACGCAATAGCGTGTGAATAAGGATGGTAACGCGGTTAATAATCGTTCCTTAAGGAACGTTTTCTTATCTTATGGAGGAAATAACGATGAAAAACATGACAGCTAATGAAATTCGTCAGATGTGGTTAGACTTCTTTAAAAGCAAAGGTCACCATATCGAACCAGGTAGTTCGCTCATTCCAAAGAACGATCCGACTTTATTATGGATTAATGCTGGAGTGGCCGCTTTAAAGAAATATTTTGATGGGAGCGAAATTCCTCCCAGTCGCCGTATTGCCAATGCTCAAAAATCAATTCGCACGAACGATATTGAGCATGTCGGTCATACTGCACGTCATCATACATTCTTTGAAATGCTCGGCAATTTTTCCATTGGTGATTATTTCCGTAAAGAAGCAATCAGTTTTGCCAGCGAACTATTGTTTGACCCTAAATGGTATGGTTTTTCTAAAGAAAAAATTTATATAACTTATCATCCTAGCGACTTAGAAACGAAAAAAGAATGGCTCAGTCATGGTGTAAGTGAAGATCATCTCATTCCCATTAGTGAAAATTTCTGGGAAATTGGCGCGGGACCTTGTGGACCAGATACGGAGATGTTTTATGATCGTGGAGAAAAATACGATCCTCAACAATTGGGATTAAAGTTATTAGAAGAAGATATTGAAAATGATCGTTATGTTGAGATTTGGAACATCGTCTTCTCTCAATACAATTCCGAGCCTGGCAAATCACGAAGTGAATATAAAGAGTTGCCAAGTAAAAATATCGATACAGGGGCGGGATTAGAGAGATTTGCCTGTGTTATTCAAGGCACTGATTCCAACTTTGAAACTGATTTATTCTGGCCAATTATTCAGAAAGTGGAAGCGATGTCTCATCACCAATACGAAGAGAATAAATTAGCTTTCCGCGTTATTGCTGATCATATTAGAGCTATTACTTTTGCTTTAGCGGATGGTGCGATGTTTTCTAACGAAGGCCGTGGTTACGTCTTAAGACGTCTGCTTCGTCGAGGAGACCGATACGGTCGTGTTTTAGGCATTGATCATCCTTTCTTATATGACTTAATTGCCACGGTGGTAACGATTATGGATCAATATTATCCTTATCTCCATCAGAAACAAGAATTCATCGAAAAAATGGTTAAAGCGGAAGAAGAGAAGTTTCTTAAAACCTTAGCGAATGGTGAAGCTCTTCTCCTTAAAGATATTAAAGATGCCAAGACTCTTTCGGCTAATGATATGTTTCTTCTCTATGATACCTTTGGTTTCCCTAAAGAATTAACCATTGAAATCTGCGAAGAACACGGTGTCAAAGTTGATTTGGAAGGTTTTGAAAAACTGATGGAAGCACAAAAAGAGAGAGCGAGAAACGCTCGTGGCGATTTACAGAGCATGAATAAACAGTCCGTCGATTTATTAAACTGTAATTTACCATCTCAATTTATCTATGATAACGCTCCTTTAAAAGCCCGTGTTATCGCCTTATTTAATGATGGAGTCAAGGTTGATTCCTTAACTTCAAGTGGTGAAGTGATGCTTGATCAAACGAACTTTTATGCCGAAAGTGGCGGTCAGATTAGCGATGTGGGAACCTTAGAAAACGAGAAGACTGTTTTAAATGTTACTTCCGTCAATAAAGCTCCGCATTTACAATATCTGCATCATGTCGATGTTTTATATGGTGAGGTTAAAATTGGAGATGAATTAATCACTAAAATTGACGAACAAAAGCGTTTGAAGATTATGCGCAACCATTCATCTGTGCATCTTTTGCAAAAAGCTTTGACTGAAGTGCTCGGAGATCATATTGCTCAACATGGTTCTTATGTGAGTGATGAATACTCGAGATTTGATTTTAATCATTTTGAAAAGATCAGTGCTGAGCAACTTAATGAAGTGGAAAGAAAAGTGAATGCATGGATTAGTGAAGCTATTCCTTGTGAAACTAAAATTCTTCCGATTGACGAAGCGAAAAAACTTGGCGCTAAAGCCTTGTTTAATGATAAATATGGTGATGTCGTTCGCGTGGTATGTTTCGGTGATGTCAGCAAAGAATTCTGTGGAGGCACTCATGTTAAAAATACTGAAAATATCGGTATTTTTGTCATTGAATCTGAAGAGTCTATCGCTGCGGGTATTCGCCGCATTCAAGCTCGAACATCCGATGGTGCTTATCAATTAATTAAACGTCGTGAAATGATTTTAAATCGCGTCGAAAAACAAGTGGATGTCACCTCTTATAGCGATATTACTTCTCGTCTATCAAATATGAAAAATGAATTTGATGAGAGTCGTAAGACAATTAATTCTTTGTCCGATAAATTAGCTCAACTACAAAGCAAATATCTCCAAGAAAAATTTATTATCAACAACAATCTCAAGATTTTAATCACTTCTTTAAAATTGACAAAAAGAGTCGATTTAATGTCATTAATTGATCATCTTAAACAGACGATTGATAATTATCTTATCGTGCTAGTTGGCGAAGAAAACGAGACATTACCTATCGTGGTAGCCTGCTCTGATTTAGCTATTAGAGAAGGTTATAAAGCTGGGGATTTAGTCAAACAGATTTCCGCGGTTCTTGGTGGTAGTGGCGGTGGACGAAATGAGCTCGCCAGTGGAGCGGGTAGGGCCTCGGATAAAATTGATGAGGCTTTAACTTTTGCTAAGAAAATAATTTTGAAATGATGAAAAAAGTTTTAGGTTTAGATTTAGGTACCAACACACTCGGAATCGCTATAAGCGATAGTCTTGGTTTTGTTCATGGAGTGGAAACTTTTCGTTTTCCTAAAAATCAATTTATCGTAGCGCGTCAGCATGTTTTACAACTTCTCGATGAAAGAGAAATTGATGAAATTGCTATTGGTTTGCCGCTTCATTTAAGTGGCAATATGAGTGAGATGGGAGAATCATGTCTCCGTTTTCGCGATGATCTTTTAAAAGCTAATCCTTCCCTCAATATTGAAATGGTGGATGAGAGATTATCGACTGTTTCCGCTCATAACTCCATTAATGAACGAGGCATGAATCATCAACAGAGAAAAGAAAACGTCGATAAAATCGCAGCCTGTGTTATTCTAGATACATATATTAGAAAAAAGGAATTTAACCATGGAAAATAAAGAAGAGCGTCAAATTATTATTACCGATAGCGAAGGAAAAGAACATCGTATGGAAATTCTTTTCACTTACGATCATCCTGAACGAAAAACATCTTATGTCTTTTTCTATGATCCTGAGCAACCTGAGGAAGTTATCGCTATGCGATATAATGAACAAGGTGAGCTGATGGAAATTGAAGATGATGAAGAATATGAAGAAGTTGAAGAAGTATTCAACGCTTTCAACGAAGATCCAAATATTAAGAAATAACTAAACTATAAAATCCAAAAGACAACTAGTCCTAATACTGCACTTATGCCTAACAAAGCAATGGGGTTGGGACTTTTCTTTTTCACTTTTCGATAGCCGATATAAAAACCCAATAGCATGATAAAGATTGTCAATGACTGACGATAAGTGGCGGTGGGGACATATAAACTCCCTGTCGCACTAGCTTGAAAGACAAGCTTGAAAAGAAATGACATCGCGGTGGCAAAAATTAAACCGACAATCACCGGTCGAACCCCAATCAAAGCCCCTTTGACATAGCGATTATGTAAAAACTTATTCATGATAGCAGCGACGATAAGAATGATAATGAAAGACGGCATAATCACGCCTAATGTCGCGCAGATAGCGCCGAAAACGCCGGCTGTTTGACTACCGACAAAGGTCGCGATATTAATGGCGAAAGGTCCAGGTGTCGATTGGCTGACGGCCACAAAATTAGATAAAACAGTATCGCTAATCCATCCGCGGGTGACAACCTGTTCTGAGATCATCGAAATCATCCCATAACCACCTCCAAAGGTAAAGAGGCCGATTAAAAAGAAAACATAGAATAATTCAAAGAAAATCATTGCTTTTGTTCTCCTTTTGTCAGCGAAGTAGTCACGAGTCCAATAATGATGCCGACGATAATTAAAATAATCGATAGAGAAATCTTAAAAGAGCCAATGCTGAGATCTAAATTAAAGAAGAAAGAAGCCGAAATAGTTAAAAAAGTAATTAAAAACATCGCGATGGTTAAAGGAGTCAATTTCATCATTTTCTTTAATCTGATTGTCGCGTCAATCAAAAGAATGACCACTCCCGCTCGAATGCCTAAAAAAGTGGCACTAACAATCTCCCACGATAAAAAAGTTTGATAAAAAAATGAAATTAATAAAATGATGAAAAATGAAGGAGTAACAAGACCGAGTGTCGCAAAAAAACTTCCCCAAAAACCCGCGAGACGATAACCAACAAATGTGGCAGTATTAACGGAGACAGGACCAGGCGTCGATTGGCTGATAGAGAGAATATCAAACATTTCCGATTGATCGATCCATTTTTGCTTTTCAACGACCTCTTTTTCAATAATTGGTATCATCGCATATCCGCCACCAAAAGTTAAAATTCCTATTTTTAAGAAGGTGAGGAAGAGATTTAATAAGCGATGTGATTCTTTACTCTTTGACATGGATTATATTATATATAAAGCTAGCGATTAAATAAACTATGGAAATTGTTTTTCCTCCTTGATATAATAACGCTTGCTTAATTAATTATAATTAAAGAGGATAGATACATGACAGAAAGATTAAAAATTACCAAGGCCGGCTATCAAAAATTACAAGACGAACTCCGCACATTAATTGATGTGACGAGAGATGAAGTGAAAGCTCAATTAGCAGAAGCGCGCGCACAAGGCGACTTAAGTGAAAACGCTGATTACGATGCGGCGAGAAACAAACAAGCCGAAGTTGAAGCTCGCATTAAACAAATCGAAGACATTTTAGAAACAGCTGAAATCATCGAAGAAGTTAAACACACTAATCGTGTGGCCTTAGGTTCAACAGTGACAATTAAAATTGTTGGCAGTGATGACGAACAACGCTACAAAATTTTGGGAACAATTGAAAGTGATCCATTTAGTGGTATTATCTCCAACATTTGTCCTCTCGGCGAAGCTATCATCGGCAAATCCTTAGGCGATGTTGTCGAAGTTAAAGGAGCTAAGCCTTATAAGATTGAGATTGTTAAAATTGAATCAAGCGAAAACGCTAAAGAATCTAAATAACAATTTGTTGATTTATTTCTCATTTTAAAACAATTAAGACCTCCTAGATTTATAGGAGGTTTTTATATGGTAAAAATCATTATCGGAGTTATAATCGTCGCTTTCATTGTCATCGGAGGTTTTATGCTACTTGATCCAAACATGAAATCTTCCAATACGAATGAAACAACAGAAACCAGCGATGCCAATTCCTATACTATCGAAGGTGAAATCAGTATAGCAGGGACTTATAAAATTACTGGTGTTGTTGCCATGTCAGATTTGATTGAAGCAGCGGGAGGAGTGACAAATAACGCAGATGAAAATGCTTATTTTGAAACAACTGAATTAACGATTGGCGATACTTATTATATCGCGCCAAAATATGACACTTCTGATGTTTGCAGTAATACGCCGATTTCAAAAGTCAATGTCAATAGCGATAGCGCTGATGAATTAACGGCCATCAGTGGTATCACCACAACCATTGCTAATTCAATCGTCTCATATCGCATTGAAATTGGAACTTATCAAACTCTTGAAGAGTTGATGGATGTTTACGGAATTGGCAATGCGACATATCGCAAGATTAGAAACTATATCACTTTACAATAGTGGTCATCCTTCTCATTTTTCTTTGCTTTTGGCTTGGACTATCGCTTCGCTATAATTGGATTATTCTAGCTATCCTTGGTCTTTTTCTTCTTATTTTTATTTTGAAAAGGCACGGCAGGAAAGTTTTTACTATTTCTAGTATTTTTATATTGCTTGGTTGTGGAGTAAGCTTTATTTCTTTTGATTGGTCTAAGAGCCAATATCATGGCGTTGTCTTTGAAGCAAAAGAAAACTACTTTCTCTTTTTAAGCGGTGGAGAAAGACTTTATTGTTATCAAAAAAATCATCCGTACGAAATCGGAGATTATCTGACGATTAAGGGCGATAAAAATGATCTCAATTTTTCACAAATTGAATCAGCTTTTGATTTTGAAAGTTATTTAGAAAAAAAGGGAGTTACATATAGGCTTTATGCTGATTACATCAGCGTTAATTTTCGTAATCCTCTTAGAATTCGCTCTTATCAAAATTGGTTTCTTTCCCATTTTGATGAGCAGAGCAAAAGCCTCGTTCAAGCTATCTTATTTTCTCATCAAGATGATTCGGAAATTATTCAAAGTATAAAAGATTTACACCTCTTTCGTCTTGTCTCGACGAGTGGTCTTTATCTCGCGGCGTTTATCGCATTTTTAGAATTCATATTATCGTTCAAACTCAAAGAAAAATGGACTAAATTATTCGCGCTCATCATCTTATGTTTTTATGGTCTCTTTACCTTCCCTCGTTTTTCCGTTTTAAGAATTTTATTTATGAATATTTTTTGGTGGATTAATAATTATCGATGGCAGGGAAAATTGAAATCTCATGATATTTTAGGACTTCTTGGACTCATGTTTCTTTTTATCGATTACCATTTAGCGTATCAAGACGCCTTTATCCTCGGCTTTTCAATTCCTATTTTTTATTCTTTTATTCGAACAATTACAAGAAAATTTAAGAAACCAAAGCGGACAATTTTAGAGATGCTTTTTATTGCTCTTTTCTTCATTCCGTTTGAATTAAAATATTATCATTCTCTATCTTTGTTTTCTGCCTTGTTTCAGATAATATTGAGTCCAGTATTTATTCTTTTTGGATGTAGTGCACTTCTTTCTTTTTATGGTCTTCCTATTTATAGAGTCATTGAATTATGTGCCAAACTAATCACGATCATAATAAAACCAGTCTCGTATCTAGGAATAGAGATCTACAGCGGTGAACTGAATCAATGGACTTGTGTTTTGTATTATCTTTTGTACGGAATATTTATCTATTATTATTCCATCGGCTTTCGCCCTATCTATCATAAGATAGAATTCTTGATGGTCAGTGTTTTAATTATTCATTTTATTCCCTCTCGAAATTTTATAAGCCAGCAAGTGTCTTTTATCAATGTTGGTCAAGGGGACGCTTGTTTAATTAGAGAGCAAAACCGAACCATTTTAATCGATACGGGCGGTTCACTATATCAAGATATAGCTACAGAATGTTTAATTCCTTTTTTTCGAAAGCAAAAAATATATCATCTCGACTATGTTATTACAACTCATGATGATTATGATCACTGTGGAGCGCTCCCCTCATTAATCGCTAATTTCCGCGTGGGTAAATATATTGAGGAGGCGAGTGACTTTCCTTTGACCTATGGAAATATAACGATTAATAATTACAATCAGCACATCGTTTCATCAAATGAGGAAAATGAAAATTCATTAGTCTTAGGATTTCATCTGTTGAAGAAAGATTTTCTTATCATGGGGGATGCACCAATCGCGGTCGAGAAAGTCATCATGAGTGAATACGCTAATATTCCTTGTGATATCTTAAAAGTTGGACATCATGGTTCAAATACCTCAAGTAGTGAGGCTTTTATTCAATATCTTCATCCTCAAGAAGCTGTAATTTCAGTCGGTTTCAATTATTACGGACATCCTCATGATTCAGTCATTCAAACTCTCGAAAAATATCACATTGAAATCAAAAGGACCGATCAAATGGGGACGATTGATTATTTTAACTACATTTTTATGTAGTTTTTTGCGATAATAACAATATGGTTTACTTAATTTTTGGCAATCAAACGCCGACAATCAAAAATAGACTCAATTCTATCATCAAAGAGAAGCTTCCAGAGAAAGATGACATCAATTTTGTTCAATACGATGGCAGCTTAACTCTCATTCAGGAATGCATTGATGATGCGAATAGTTTACCGCTTGGTTATGAACATAAAGTCGTTGTTGTTCATTCATGTTATTTTTTATTAAAGCCCAAACCTAGAAATAAAATAGAATCCGATCAAAACTATGAGGCTTTAAAACATTTTATTGAAAACCCTTCTTCGGAATGCGATGTTATTCTCGTTGTAAATTCTTCTGATGTTGATAAGAAAGGTGATATTTTTACCTCTATTCAGAAAAAAGGCAAAACTTTTGAGATTCTTGACCCAACACCTGATCAATGGAAATCCTATGTTCATCATTATTGTCGAGAAATTAAAAACATTCGAATTGATAATGATGCTTTGATGGAATTGGGCGATCGCACTTCAGGAGATGTGGCTCTTTTTCAAAATAGCCTTAATAAACTGGAATTATACACAGATCATATTACTTATGATGATGTTGTTTTAATGGTGACAAGACCTCTAGAGGAAAATGCTTTTTTAATTTTTAATTACCTTTTACAAGGCAAAAATTCCACCGCAGTGGGCTTATACCGCGATTTAAAAACCGCTAATGTTGAACCCGTCACTTTGATTAGCATGCTTTCTAATCAATTTCGTCTATTGAATCAAATCTCCTTTTTGGCTAAAAATGGGCAATCTAAAGATGAAATCGCTTCCCAATTAAGGATTAATCCCATCCGTGCTCAAATCTTGCTTCGCTCTGTCAATTCTATGAATCAAGAGCGTCTTAATCAAACGTTAGAAGATCTCTTTAATCTTGATCTTGAAATAAAAAGCGGTCTTGTTGACCGCTATTATGCATTTGAATTGTTTTTAATTAATTTTAAATGTCGATAAATACACTTATTTAATTGAATTAATTAAACGTTGTAATTCACCTTTTTGACGAGCCGCTGTGTTTTGGTGTTGAATACCATCGCTAACCGATTTATCAATGAGACGGAAAGCTTCATTTAATAAGCCTTCAGCTTTAACTAAATCTTTGGCTTCTACGGCAGCTTTAACTTTTTTAACTGCTGTTCTCATCGCTGATTTAGCTGATGCATTTCTCACTCGAGCTTTTTCATTTGTCTCGACTCGTTTAATTTGTGATTTTATGTTTGCCATAAATGTTCCTCTTTCAATATCGTTAGATATGTTATCAAATGTCAGGAAATAATGCAAATTATTTATGCGCTTATTTATGATTTACTTTTGCTAAGAACCGCGACTTCATAGACAAAATCATTAACACAGGCCATGACGCCAAGCTTATCTTCTGGGAAAGTGATATCGAATTTATCTTGAACTTCTTTGACTAATTCAACGTAATTCATCGAGTCGCCGCCGAGATCATCAATCCAATTGGCTTCATCATCAATTTTAAAAGATGCCAGGATGAGAACTTTAGAGAAAATTTCTCTCACAGGGACAAGAATTTCTTTAATTGTTTCTTCATCGAATCCATCAAATGTTTTTACATCTTTTTTTGCATTAATTGAAATGAAATCAGATGAGCCATTTTCCAAAGCTTTCTTAACAAGGAAACGTTTTACTTTTATGTCATTGGCTAAAGGCAATTTATTTTTTGACAGATAAATATCAGAAATTTTGGCATGGTGGGGGAGATTCAAAGAACAAACTCTTATTTCTTCTTTAATCGTCTCTAATTGTTGATCAGTAACTTGATTGTCTAAATCTAAGACGAGAACAATTTTTTCTTCGTGATTGTTTTTGTTACCCACCCCTAAAACACAGAGATGACTAACATGAGGAACAGATTTAAAAGCTTCCTCTAATTCATCAGGGAAAATATTCTCTCCATCAGCATTGATGATAATATCTTTAATTCTTCCTTTAAGATAATAGCGGCCATCTTCCTTTTGCTCAGCGATATCACCGGTTTGGAAGTAACCTTCATCATTTAATTTTGTTCCCTGCTCTTTTCCCCCGATTATCTCACGAATGTGAAGAGCGGGTGATTTAACGAGCAATTCGCTATTTTTGGCTATTTTATATTCGACATCGTGCAATGGCTTTCCAATGCTACATTTTAACCTTTCATTAACATCACTAGATAATTCAACTGAGGTGACGCCAATCTCGGTCATTCCATAACCATTGCAGAGAGGATAACCAAGACCATTAATTGTATTCATAGTTTCAGTCGATAGAAAACCTCCACCGGAAATACAGAATTTAACTTTGGAACCAAGAAGCATTTTCTGAATGGTTTTACGTGTAATATCCCAGCCAGCTTTTCCTGCTTCTGCTTTTGAAATTTGACCGAGATTATATTCCATCATCTTGGTGAAAATTCTCTTCTTGTCTTCTTCCAATAAATCGACCTTACGTCTGATTCCAAGAGCGAGACTATCCCAAAAGAGGGGGACGCTATAAACATGAGTAACACCAGTTTTTTGACAGATTTTTTGTATTTCACTGGGGATGATAGCGCTGGGGAAAACGATTGTTTTACCATAGTAACTATACCAGAGAAAACGGCGACAAAACCGAAGATATGATGAAAGGAATCATCGCTAATATCTTGATTTTTCCAAGACTTTTGGATACATAATCGCCTTGGTTTCTTTTGGCATATCTAAAGAACAGCATAATTGATGGGAGATGGCTCGACCATTATAGACCATTAATTTGACATCGCCAGTCGTTCCGCTTGAACAAAAATAATTTCATCATCCCAGAGAGGATCATAGTGTTCGTGAGGCTTGACATCAAGAACATCGCTCGTCGAAATTTTGACGACATCATAAGAATAAATATCATCTGTAATAATAGCAGTGGCTTTGCTTTGTAAGAATGTTTTGTGTTCCTTCTTTGCTAAGCTTGGCATCAATCAAAAGGCTTATATCGCCATTAAAATAGCCCAAAAAGTTCACCCAATGGTGGTTATTAGTTATTTTTGGTTCTGTGAAATTAAATGTGCTCTATTTTAGACCAAGCACACAATATTTAACAGTTTTAACTTTAATGAAAGAAAAGGCCTCTATAATTTAGGTGTTGAATTTATTTACAGGAGGCCTTTTCATATGGATTTTAACACCTTTACTACGTTTGGGAATAAGCCCAGATAATTTTATTAACAAGGATAATGAGCCAATTCAACTTCTAATGGTTTTATTTATGATTTAGAACAATCAAAAGATGACAGAACTTGCCTCATTGCCACTCATCAAATGTAAGAATAATGGGTTACTACTACACCGAAACAAATTGTTCAGAATCAGAAAACATCACTGATATTTTACGAATCAAAGAGTTAGATTCCGCTGCAAAGAATGGCAAAACTTTCTCACCTAGTATTAAAGGAATTGAAAGATACGCAACAGTAAGCAGACAAGTAAAGCAATTTATTTTAAACGATTTTACTAAGTCGTTAACTTTCGCTGATATAGCTAAAAGATACGGTTTAACAAAACAAAGAATCATACAAATTTTTGATGAGAAAGTTAAATACGTACCAAGAAGACTAATGCCTAAAATCTATGCATTGATGAAATAAAGTTTTCTGAAGAACTAGATCAAAACTACTGCTGTGTTATATATGATTTTGAAAGAAGAAATTGTAGACATCATTCGAAATAGAAGAATGCCTTATCTAAGAGAATACTTTTCTTCTATTCCTTTAAAGAAAGACAAAATACTAAAGTATTTATATCTGATATGTATGATGCTTATTCCACAATATGCAGTCAGTTCTTTCCATCCGCGACACACATCATTGATAAGTTCCATATCATTACGCAACTATCCAGGGCTGTGAATAGTTTAAGAGTTCTAGCAATGAATTCTATAAAGGAAAATAAAGATGATGAACCATATTCAATTTTATGAAAAGCAACTGAAACTATATCTCTGCAGACAAGAAGATATACCTGATAAAAGATATACTTATATGAAAACTGGAGAAGTGTTTCATTATGATGAATTACTGTTCTCTTCTATCAAATTAAACGATAAGTTATGGACTGGTTATCTCGCTTTTCAAGAATTACTACATCATTCTTATTATTCATCTTACGAAGAAACCCTAAACTTTATTGATTTCCTATCACAAAAGCTTAGAAATTCAAAATCAGAGCTACTTAACAAGGTTGGAGATACTTACCATAGATGGCGATATGAAATAGCAAACGCATTTACTAGGGATGCAAAACAAAATAGATATAGCAATGCAATTGCTGAATGCATTAATAATCTGCTAAAAACAATTATCAAATCAGCATATGGATACCATAATTTTGAACGTTTTAGAAAACGCGCAATGATGATAATAACTTACTCAAAAAATGACATATGAAAAGGGCACGATTTTACTCGTACCCTATGAGCACAGTTTATTTCACAGTTTTGCTACCTTGTACTTAGAAAAGCACAATTAAGCACAGTTTATTTCACTGAGCCTTATTTTTAAGCCGACAGGCTGATGCTTTGGCTGATCTTTTAAAAGATAATTAAGAATGTCAGAATATGATATGACATTAACCTTCATTTTCTTATAGGTGTAATGCTTCAATTGTCCTTTTATGTTGTAATATTCCACTGCTGTTTGCTTAGCATTTCTTGTCATTATCAATGAAAAAATGTCACTCATTCTTTGGGAAGTTTCCATGACGAGAGAAGCCGTTTTTATGAAATCGTTGACTTTGTTATATTCAGGATACATAGGTTATCCTCCTCAAACCATTTTTAAAAATCATAGTGGAAAAATAATTATTTGTCGAGTAGGCTATGAAATTCTACTTCGACATGTTGCTCATCAATATTGAGAATTGCGAATGATAAGTCATAATGATCCCGCGGAAAAGAAATCGCTCCAGGATTAAGAATAATGAGGCCGTCCTCCTCGCCGTAATATCGGCGGTGTGTATGGCCATAGATAAATATTTTAATTTGATACTTATGAATGATTGCATAAGGAATTCGCGGCATATGTTGCATCAAAATTTTTCCATAGGGAGTGGAAAGTATTCTTCGCTCAAACATCTCAAAACCGATATCGCCATTGCCTTTAACGGTTTCAAAAGGGAAAAGGGCCAATTCTTCGCTTTCACTATCTCCCGCATGAAGATATAAATCGCAGTGAGGATATTTCTTAACTATTTCTTCTAAAGCTTGATTATTGCCATGGCTATCAGAACAGACGAGAATTTTCATAGACACATTTTAATGTATTTTGTAAACAAAATGAATTATTATTATTAATGATGAAAAAAGAAGAATTACGTTTGATATTTATGGGAACTCCTCATATGAGTGCCTATGTTTTTGAAGAGATGATTAAAGATGGCTATCATTTTGTGGCTCTTATCGCTCAACCTGACCGACCCAGTGGCCGAAAAGGTGAGATGATTAAAGTCCCCACTAAAATAGTGGCTGAACAATATCACATTCCGGTTTTTCAACCAGTAAAAATTCGCCAAGATTATGAATTTGTTAAATCTTTGAATCCTGATCTCATCATCACGCTTGCTTATGGGCAAATCGTTCCTCAAGGATTATTAGATATCCCATCACACGGCTGTTTAAATCTCCATGGTTCACTCTTGCCAAAATATCGTGGGGCCGCTCCTATTCAATACGCTCTTATCGAAAACGAAAAGAAAACGGGAATGTCATTAATGCAGATGATATATAAAATGGATGCTGGTCAAGTATTTGCCACCAAAGAAGTAGCAATTGAAAACAGCGATAATGCCTCATCTTTATTTAAGAAGATGGGTGTTGCTGCCAAAGAACTAATCTTAGAGACTTTACCCTTATACATCAATGGTCAACTAAAGGGAACGAATCAAGAGGAATCTCTCGTCACTTTTGCCCCTTCGATCAAGCCAGAACAAGAAAAACTAAATCTCGAATTAACAGCCCCACAAATTCTCGGATGGATTCGCGGATTAAGCGATCGTCCTGGAGCCTATTTTCTTTTAGATAACCAAAAGATTAAAATCTTTAAAGCTGAATTAGTTAATCTTCCTCTTCACGGTGAGATAGGAGAAATTATTCAAGCTGATAAAAACGGATTAGTTGTCCAATTGAAAGATGGTCAGATTTCTCTACTTGAACTTCAAAAAGAAGGCAAGAAGCGACTCGACTATCGTTCCTTCATAAATGGCAATCAACATCTTATCGGTTTAATGATGAAGTAAAGACTAGTAAATTCTAGTCTTTTTATTTACTATATTTATATGACTAAAGCATTGGTTTTATCCGTTCATCAACTTGTTGATTTTCTTTTGCGAACAGGCGATATTGATAATCGCGTTTTCAATCGTAGTTCCATGCAAGAGGGAAGTCGCGTTCATGCTAATTTTCAAGAAAAGCAAGGAAAAGATTACATCAGCGAATATCCTCTTAGTCAACGCTTCGTTATTGATGATGTTGAAATTACTTTGCAAGGACGAGCTGATGGTATCATTAAACGTAATGAAAGCGAATATATTGTCGATGAAATAAAATCGACAGTCATTGATCTTTCCACTTTTAAAAAAGATAATTTTGATTGGCATCTTGGCCAAGCAAAATGTTATGCCTTGATGTTTATGGAAGAGAGAAAACTATCATCTATCGGTGTTCGTCTGACTTATATCCGCCAAGGTAAAGAAAAAGAAAAACTCATCGATAATTATACATTTATCAAGGAAGAACTTGAACAATTTGTCTATCAACTTTTGTACGATTATCTCTCCTTTTTTAATCTTGTTTTCCGCCATAATGAAGAAAGAAACAATTCCATATCAACTCTAACATTTCCATTTGGAAAATATCGCCATGGCCAAAGAGAATTAGCTAAATATGCCTATGGTATTACTAAAAATGGTGGTCGATTTTACTGCGAAGCTCCAACAGGCATTGGCAAGACAATGTCAACCCTCTTTCCTTTCATCAAAGCATTAGCGGACGATGACAAGAGCAAGATTTTTTATCTCACTGCTAAGACTTCCGGAAAAGAAGCTGCCTATGATGCTGCTCACATTCTTAAAGAGCACCATTTGATCCTTAACGATATTCTCATCACAGCCAAGGATAAAATATGTTTTTGTCGCGATAAATCATGCAATCCCGACGAATGTCCTTTTGCTCGTGGATACTACAATAAAATTCAAGGTGTTCTCAAAGAAGCTCTTCTTCACCATTCGACATTTAATTATGAAACGATTGTCTCTCTCGCTCAGACAAATCAAATGTGCCCTTTTGAATTGGAGTTAGATTTATCTCTTTTTTGTGACTTAATCATTTGCGATTATAATTATTTATTCGATCCTATTTCATATATGAAGCGTTATTTTGATGAGGACTCAAGCCATTTTTTAGCCTTAGTTGATGAGGCGCACAACCTCGTTGACCGCTCGCGAGAAATGTATAGTGCTTCCATTGGGTCAGCCAACTTTTTTAAAGCGCGTAAATCTCTTCGCAAAATTAAGCACGCTCGCTTAAAGAGAATGATGAGCAAAGTAGGAAAAATGTTTGATGAAATCAATGAAAATTTTGATGAAAAAGAAACGATTGTCGAAGATTTTTCACCAGAACAATATAAAACTCTCAATTCTTTTGTTAATCTTATGCAAGATCTTAACAAGAACGAATATCAAATCATCACCAAAGAACTATTAGATTTTTATCTCGAGGTCAATCGCTTTCTTAAGATTGGCGAATTTTATAATGATCGATATATTGCTTATATCAAAAAAGATCAATATGGGCTAGAACTTCATTATTATTGTCTCGATGCTTCAAACTTTCTTAGTGCGATTACCAAGCGCATTAAAGGGAGCGTGTTCTTCTCCGCGACTTTATCACCGATGGATTATTTTGTCGATACTTTAGGCGGAAATAAGGAAAGCGATCCAACTCTTATTCTTCCTTCTCCTTTTCCAGCCCATAATTTCAAATTGATGGTCGCCCCAAAAGTATCGGTCAAATATAAAAATCGCGAATCGTCTTACGAAGAAGTGGCGGAATACATTAAAGCCTTTGCTTCTAACAAAATTGGCAATTATTTTATTTATTCTCCGAGTTATGAATACATGGATCGACTCCTTGATTTTATCAAAATTGATAAGGCGATTATCTTTAAACAAAATCGCGACATGAGCGAACAAGAGAAAGAAGAATTTCTCCTTCATTTCCAAAATAATCCTCTTCAAACAACCCTCGGCTTTTTAGTTATTGGTGGAGCTTTTAGCGAAGGGATTAATTTGGTCGATGATCGCCTTATTGGGGCTATTGTAATTGGTATCGGTATGCCACGCCTTAATTTTGAAAGCGATCAAATTGCTCACTATTTCAAAGAGCAAGATAAACCCGGACATGATTATGCCTATTTAAATCCTGGGATGAATAAAATCATGCAAGCCGTGGGAAGAGTCATACGAAGTGAAGAAGATCGAGGAGCGGTTTTACTCATTGATGAGCGTTATATGTATCATCAATATCAAGAACTATTTCGTGTGGAATGGAGCAATTATGTCGTCGTTTTAACTCCTCAAGAAGTAAAAGACCAATTAAGTCGTTTTTTTAAAGGATAACTTCATGTTATAATAACGCGGATATTTATGGATTTCAGTCAAAAGAAAATACGCAACTTCTCAATCATCGCTCATATCGATCACGGAAAAAGTACTCTCGCTGATCGTATTTTAGAGTCGACTGGAGCTATTCAACCTCGCGAGATGAAAGAACAAATTCTCGATTCAATGGATCTCGAAAGAGAAAGAGGCATTACCATTAAACTCAACGCTGTCACTTTATCCTATAAGGCTGATGACGGTGAAACATATGTTTTTAATCTCATCGATACTCCTGGGCATGTTGATTTTACTTATGAAGTTTCTCGTTCGCTAGCGGCTTGTGAAGGCGCTATATTAGTGGTGGACGCCACTCAAGGAGTCGAAGCTCAAACCTTAGCTAATGCTTATTTAGCGGTCGATAATGATTTGACTATTCTTCCCATTATCAACAAAGTTGATTTGCCAAGTGCTCGCCCTGATTTATGCAAAAGCGAAATTGAAGATCGCATCGGAATTGATTGCCAAAATATCGTTGAAGTGTCAGCAAAAACTGGCTATCACATCCACGAACTTTTAGAAGACATTGTCAAGAATGTTCCCGCTCCATCAGGAGATGAAAGCGCGCCCTTAAAAGCATTAATTTTTGATAGTTATTACGATTCGTATCGCGGAGTGGTGATTTTAATTCGCGTTAAGGATGGAACGGTAAAAATAGGCGATAATATTTCCTTAATGCAAGCCAAAACCACTTACCAAGTCACGGAATTAGGCATTCGCACCCCTAATGAAATCAAAGTAAGCTCCTTAACCGCTGGTCAAGTTGGTTATCTATGCGCTCAAATAAAAGACATTAAAGATGTTCATCCTGGTGACACTGTCACATTAACTAATCGTCCCGCAAAAGAAGCCTTGCCTGGCTATCGTTTAATTAATCCAATGGTTTATTGTGGACTCTATCCCGTCTATTCTGATGATTATCAAGAATTAAAAGACGCTCTCGATAAATTATCTTTGAGCGATGCTTCCTTACAATATACGGCTGAATCTAGCCAAGCCCTTGGCTTTGGCTTTCGCTGTGGATTTTTAGGCTTATTGCATATGGATATTATTCAGGAGCGCTTAGAAAGAGAATATAATCTCAATTTAATTTTAACAGCGCCAAGTGTTATCTACCACGTCTTCCTCACCGATGGTACGGTGATTAACCTTGATAATCCAAGCCGCTTACCTGACAATTCGAAGATTGATCATATCGAGGAACCCTTTGTACGCGCCTCCATTATGACACCGAAAGAATATGTCGGTTCCATTATGGAATTATGTCAACAGCGACGCGGAATCTATGAAAATTTAGAATATTTTGACGATACGCGAATGATTTTGACCTATCAATTACCTCTCTCAGAAATTATTTACAACTTCTTTGATAAATTGAAAAGTTATACTAAAGGCTATGCTTCTCTTGATTATGATTTCTCAACCTATCGCTGTAGCGATCTAGTGAAACTCGATGTCCTATTAAACGGAACGATTGTCGATGCTTTAAGCAGCATTATCTATCGAGCTGATGGTTATAATCGTGGATTGGCCGTTATTCGTAAAATTAAGGATGTCATACCACGACAACAGTTTGAAATTCCCATCCAAGCCGCCATCGGAGGAAAAGTTATCGCTCGTTGTGATGTTAAAGCTGTACGAAAAGATGTGCTTGCCAAATGTTACGGAGGAGATATTTCCCGTAAAAAGAAACTTTTAGAAAAACAAAAAGAAGGCAAAAAGCGCATGAAGAAAATCGGTTCAGTCGAAGTGCCACAAGAAGCTTTTATGTCAATTCTCGAAATTGACGATGATCATAAGTAGTATCTCGTTAGTAATAAATTAGTAGTTTTTTTGGTTTCTTCTTGCCTAATATTTCGCGACATTTATATAATAAAAGCGTAAAGAGGTAGTTTTTATGGCCAACAATGATTTAGCGATTCGTTTTACCGAAAATAAATACGCGACCAAAATGGAAGTCAGCCGTGAATTAAAAATGTCACTCATCGACAACATTTGGTCCAACATTCTTTCCTATCGCAGCAACTTTAATCAATATCTTTCAATTAAAAGCATTGATAAGAATCCCTTTTTAATTTGTTATTGCCCAACGATTTCAACCGCGGTTAATGCCGTCGATGCTAAACTCATTCGTCTAATGCGCGAATATATGCGCATGGATGCCTCGACTGGCGATTTACGTCAATTTGAGGACGCTTGTTTAGTGAAATCGCTCTCCGCTTTAGCGAAAGAATATGATCTTGATGCCACTGAGCCATATCTCCGCTCTCTCATTCAAGGAGATGTACGAGAAATTTCTTCGACACATCGCGTGTTATTACATTATGCTCATTGTTTAAAAATGATTAAGGAAAAAGCCAATCAACCGATCGATATTGATTTTCTAGCCGAATTATATGCCAAATTAACTGGCAATCCCGAATTGACGAGTTTTTACCGCACAACTGATGATAAGAATCCAGAAAACCGCGTCATCATTGACCGTATCTATACTTGCGCTCCAGTCATTTCGATTGACTCGATGATGACCGAGTTATTCTCTTTCATTGAAAATGCTAAGTTTAGTGGCTTGGTGAAAAGCATTGCCACTTATTATTACATCAATTACATTCGTCCATTTCCCACTTATAGCGATGAAATCGCTCTCTTGATGGCAAAAGCCGTATTAGCTCATTGCGATCTTTCCGATTTCGGCGCCATCATCCCTCTTGAATCTCTCTTAAGCGAGAGCCAAGATGTCATCGCCAAAATCTTTGTGGAAGTGCAAAAAACTTACGATCTTACCTATTTCTTGAATTACGCCCTATCTTTCATCGATCTTCAGTGTGATAAGGTTCTTGATTATCTTGCTAATCGCGAAGTTGAAGCTTTAAAAAAAGACTATTATCAAGAAGAGATAGCTAAACCAGAACCCAAAATCGAAGAAACAAAAACACTCATTGATGAGACGATTACTCTTACTCCAGAATTCATTGAATCAAAACCAATTATTCAACCGATCATTAAGGAAGAGCCAATCAAAAAAGAAATCATTGCTCCTATCATTAAATCAAAACCTCAGCCAGTTCCCGAAATCGTGGAAGTTCCTGTTGAAAAAATCGCGGTCAATTATATTCCTCCTGTCATCGACGAAAAACAAGCTTGTCGTCTAGAAGAGCATCTTCTTGAATTAGATCCCGCCATGAAACGCAACGAAGCGCATTTCTATGCTCGACATTGCACATTAGGAAAGAAATATACTATCGCCCAATGCAAAAAATCACTTGGTTGTGCTTATGAAACAGCGCGAACAAGTATGGACCATCTCGTTACTTTAGGGTATTATCGTAAGGACATGGTTAAAAACAAAAACGTTTATACGCCTGTTCCACGTAATTAGGAGGTCACAAACATATGGAAACACTCATTATCTTTTTAATCGTTATCGGTGCGGCCGCTTTAATTGCCATCATCGCTTTTTTAATTCATCGCTTAATGCATCCCAAACTCAAAGATGAGAAAAAGGATGAAGCGGAATGCGCTCAAGAAGAACTCGACCGCGTTCTCGTTCCGATCGATGATAAAAAAACCGCTGAAGAAATCAGCAATTATCATGATAAGGAAGATGAAAAATAAACCTTTATCCCTCTATATCCACATTCCTTTTTGTGAGCACATTTGTTCTTACTGCGACTTTCCTAAGTTGCAGTATTTTACTGAATTAGCAGAAAAATATCTCCTTCATCTAAAGATGGAGTTAGATTCATTAAAAATCACTCATCAATTGGAAACGATTTATATCGGAGGAGGAACTCCAACTGCTTTAGAAGATCGTTTATTTGAAAGACTTCTTCAAATCGTGGCCCCTTATGCTGCAAATATTAAAGAATATACTCTAGAAGCTAATCCCGAATCTCTTTCCTCAAAGAAGATTAAATTGATGGAAAAATACGGTGTGACACGCCTCTCTCTTGGTGTTGAATCAACCGATGATCAAATTTTAAAAGCCATCAATCGCCATCACACATTCGCAGATGTCAAAAGAGTGATCAAAGAAATAAAAACTACCACTCATTTAACGGTGAATGTCGATTTGATATTAGGTCTCCCTCACTCTAGCAAAAAACATTTTGAAACTGATTTAAAGAATATCATCAGCTTAAATGTTGAACATATCTCATGCTATTCGTTGACTGTTCATCCTCATACCATTTTCTTTTTAGAACATATCGCCGAGCCAAATGATGATTTTTCTCGCGAATTATATGATCTCGCGGATAAAATGCTTTATCAAGCTGGCTATCTTCATTACGAAGTAAGCAATTGGGCTCGATCAGGTTTCTGGAGCTTGCATAATATGACATATTGGCAAGATGAAGAATATTATGGCGTCGGATTAGGAGCCAGTGGATTTATCAATAAATATCGCTATACCAACACCAAGAGTATTACCGAATATAATCAAGGTCATTATCTCGCTAGTCAAGAACTCATCTCATATGAAGACGATAAAATATATTTCATCATGTTGACCTTAAGAACGATTAAAGGTCTCTCATTCGCTGAATATCGTCGCCGCTTTGGGGATGATTTCCTCACTCTTCACCAAGAAAGTATCACTCGTTTTGTCGCGGAAGGTCTATTGATGATAAAAGAAGATACACTCGCGCCCACATATCAAGGTATGATGGTTCTTGACCAAATCATCGTTCAATTTATCAGCGAATAATTTTTCTTTTTTGACTAATATATTGTGACCTCAAGGGTCTTTTTTTAAATTAAAGACTATGTCTTTGAAAATATTTAGCACTTAGTACTTGACTCTGCTAACAAAATCCATATAATAAGATTAGCACTTTGGATAAATGAGTGCCAAAAAAGGAGTTAACGAGATGGCTTTGAATAGAAGTGACACAATCTTAAAACACATCGTTGAGTATTTTATTAAACATGCTCAACCAGTGGGCAGTCAAACTTTGATTGATGAGTATCATCTCTCTTATTCTTCGGCGACCATTCGCAATGAAATGTTTGCCCTTGAGAAACAAGGATTAATCGAAAAAACCCATTCTTCAAGCGGTCGAGTTCCCAGCGCACAAGGATATCGCTACTATTGCGATCATCTCCGTGATAAAAGCGTCGACGATGAATTAAAATACTCCTTGCAAAGTATTCTCGATGAAAAGATTCATTCCATTGAAGAAGTTCTGAAATCAAGTTGTGAAATTCTCTCGCAAATGACTTCTCTTGTTTCGGTGGTCATGGGTCCTGATGAAAAAGAAGAGCGGCTGGCCAATGTTCAACTTGTGCAGATTAGTCCCAATACCATTACCGCCGTCTTCGTCACCAATCGTGGCTATGTGGAGAATAAAACCTTCATTATTGAAAAAGGCGTTAATCCTTCGGAGATTGTCTCTTGTGTCACCTTGTTAAACGATCGCTTAAAAGACACACCGATTTATCAATTAGTCGATAAAATCAAAGCTTTAAAGCCGATTCTCAACGATTATATCGTCAGTCATGATCTCGTTTATCAAGCTCTATTAGAAACATTCTTAAGATTTGCGAGCGATCGCTTATCTCTTTATGGCCGAGAAGAATTATTCAATAATCCCGAATTTAAAAATGATACAGATAAACTTCATCGCATGTTCCGATTATTAAATGACAACTCGCTCCTCAAAGAGATGGAAGAAGATACAAAAAGTGATAGCGAAGAACCTATTGTTAAAATTGGTGAAGTCGATGGCAATCCTGATGTTTCAACCATTACCGCCAAAGTTAAACTCGGCAGTGAAGGTGAAACTTCCATTACCTTGCTCGGACCGACTCGCATGGATTATGACAAAGCGTTAAGCGCCCTGGAATATCTCACGGAAGAGTTAAACAAATACTTCGCTAAATTAGATGACAAAGGAGGAAAAAATGGTGGAGATGCCTAATGATAAGGAAGTTCAAGAAAAGGAACTTTCCAAAGACGACAACAAAGAAAAAGAAATCAAAAGTCGCAAAGAATTTAAAAACGAAATTAACAAGTTAAAAAGTGATGCTGAGCATTGGAAGAACGAATATTATCGAGCCTATGCCGATACAAAAAACTTAAGAACTAGTCTTGAAAAAGATCAGTCAAGAGCGATTAAATATCGCGCTGAGGGTTTCATTGATGCATTGCTTCCCATCCTTGATAGTTTCTACCTCGCTTTACAAAACGAACCAACTGATCCAGCTCTAAAAAATTATTTGACTGGATTCCAATATATCTACCGCAATCTGGTCGCGGTGCTAGAAAGCGAGGGGGTGAGTGAAATCTCGCCTCAAGTTGGTGATAAGTTCAACCCTGACACAATGAACGCCGCGGATGTGGTGGAAAGTGATGGGGAAGAAGGCCTTGTCTCTCGCGTTTACGCTAAAGGTTACAAACTCCATGACCGAATTGTTCGACATGCGATGGTCTCAGTAACCAGTAAACCAAAAGTCAAAGAAGAAAAACCCGAGCCAGAAAATAAAACCGAAGACAAATTCGATGCATAAGGAGGAAAAAATTATGGCAAAAGAAATTATTCTAGGTATCGATTTAGGTACAACGAACTCCGTCGTGAGTTATTTACAAGCTGATGGCACTGTCAAAGTCATCCCCAATCCAGAAGGCACTAATACTACTCCTTCTGTCGTAGCCTTTAAAGCTAATGGAGAAGAGATTGTTGGCAATGCTGCCAAACGTCAAGCCGTTACAAATCCTGATACAGTCAGCTCAATTAAAAGAAAAATGGGTACAGCGGAGAAAATTCATATCAATTGTATTAATAAGGATTTTACTCCTCAAGAAATCTCCGCAAAAATTCTTGCTTACATGAAAAAATATGCCGAAGCCAATATCGGGCACAAAGTTGACAAGGCAGTTATTACTGTCCCTGCCTACTTCAATGATGCTCAACGACAAGCGACCAAAGATGCCGGCCAAATTGCGGGTCTCGATGTCGTCCGTATCATCAACGAACCAACCGCCGCCGCTCTAGCTTATGGCCTTGATACACAAAAATCCGAAAAGATTCTCGTTTTTGATCTAGGTGGCGGAACCTTTGATGTTTCCATCCTTGATATTGGTGACGGAACCTTCGAAGTTGTTTCAACCGCTGGTGATAATCATCTCGGTGGCGATGACTGGGATCAAGTCATCGGTGACTGGATCAAAGCTCAAATTAAAATTCAATCTGGTGTTGATATTACCGATAAAGGTTCATTACAGAGAATCAAAGAAGCAGCTGAAAAAGCTAAAATCGAACTCTCTGCTTCCATGGAAACTGTTGTTTCACTACCATTTATCAGCATGAAATCGACCGGACCAGTCAACTTTGAAATCACGCTCACAAGAGCCAAATTCCAAGATTTAACCAGACATTTACTCAATCGATGTGAAGAGCCAGTTCGACGCGCTCTTGCGGATGCTAAATTAACGGCCAATGATCTCGATCAAATTCTTCTTATCGGCGGTTCAATCAGAATGCCTGCCGTTCAAGAATTAGTGAAAAGAATCACTGGCAAACAAATTAATTTATCCGTAAATCCTGACGAAGCCGTCTCAGTTGGCGCTGCCTATCAAGGTGGTGTCGTTAGTGGCGATGTCAAAGATGTCGTCTTACTCGATGTCACTCCATTAACCTTAGGTATTGAAACTTTAGGTGGTGTGATGACTCCTTTAATTAGTCGTAATACGACTATTCCAACCACAAAGAGTCAAATTTTCTCAACTGCCGCTGACAATCAACCCGCTGTGGATATCATGGTCTATCAAGGTGAACGCCCAATGGCTCATGATAATAAATTGCTCGGCCATTTCCAATTGACCGGCATTAAACCCGCTCGTCGAGGACAACCTCGTATTGAAGTGACATTCTCCATTGATGTCAATGGTATTGTCAAAGTCAACGCTAAGGATCTCGACACCCAAAAAGAGCAAAACATCACGATTTCTGGCAGTAATGGTTTGAGCAAAGATGATATCGATCGTATGGTCCACGAAGCAGAAGAAAACGCTGATGCGGATAGCAAACGTAAAGAAGAAACGGAACTCAAAAATAAAGCGGAAGGTCTCATTAACGACATTGATCTTGCTATGCAAGAAAAAGGTGATAAGATGGACGCTGCTCAAAAAGAGCAAACGCAAAAATTGCGCGATGAATTAAAGACAGCATTAGACACTAATGATATTGAAACTTTAAAGAAACGCATCAATGAACTTGAACAAGCGGCTGCTTATATGCAACAAGCTCAAGCCGGTGGGGCAACTGGCGCTAGCGACGGAGCTAGTCAATCTGAACAAGCTAATCCTGGCAGTTCAAGCGACGATGTGGTCGATGCTGATTTCACTAGCAAAGACGAGCACAAAGCATAATCTTGCTTAATCAATCATGTTCACCAGTAAGGCAATTTGCTTTACTGGTGATTTATAAATAGGAGGATGACTATGGCGGAAAAAAGAGATTATTACGACGTTCTTGGCGTCAAAAAAAATGCCACCAAAGATGAAATTAAGAGCGCTTATCGTAAATTAGCAAAAAAATATCATCCAGATAACAAAGAAACTGGAAGTGAAACAAAATTCAAAGAAGTCCAAGCGGCCTATGACATCCTTTACGATGATCAAAAACGGTCGGCTTACGATCAATTTGGTCACGCTGCTTTTGAACAAGCAGGAGCGGGAAATCCGGGTAGCGCCAATCCCTTTCAACAAGGATTTGGAGCGAATGGCGAAGGATTTGATTTTGGTGATATCTTTAATTCTTTCTTTGGCGGTGGTACTTCTCGTCGACAAACCAACACCACCGGTCCACGACGTGGCAACGATGTTGTCATGCGGGTCAAAGTTGACTTTATGGACGCTGTTATGGGGCGCGATATTAAAATATCTATCAATGTCGATGAACAATGTAGTGCTTGTCACGGAACAGGAGCACGAACACCTAGCGATATTAAAACTTGTCCAACATGTGGAGGACGAGGCTATATTCGCGCTCAGCGAAGAACTCTTTTCGGAACAATGGAATCTCAAGAAGTCTGCCCCAATTGTGGTGGAACAGGAAAGATTATCACCGATAAATGTCCAGAATGTGGAGGTAAAGGCTACATTCGCAAGAAAAAAGATGTCACTGTCCATATCCTAGCTGGCATTAATGAAGGCCAACAAATTCGTGTTTCAGGTCTTGGAGAACGAGGTGCTAATGGTGGACCTAATGGTGATCTTTATGTCGAAGTTGTCATTAATTCACATCCATTATTTAAACGCGATGGTAATGATATCCATATTGAAGTTCCTCTTGATTTTGCCGATGCTGCTCTTGGCACAACTCTCGATATTCCAACCGTCTACGGAGATGTGACGCTCAATATTCCCGCTGGCACTCAACCAGGACAAATTTTACGGATGAAAGGTCAAGGCATTAAAGATTTACGCAGTGGTAAACCGGGTAATCAATATGTTCATCTTCTTGTCAAGGTGCCGACTTCTCTCACCAAAGAACAGAAGAATATTCTCGAATCATTTAAAGCAGCCAGCGATTCAAAGGATTCCTTCTTCACCAAATTTAAAAAAGCATTTAAAAATTAAAGACTCAAATGAGTCTTTTTTTAATATTCATAATTATTTGAAAAAAATATGTCTATATCGTCTCCTACTTAAATAGGAGGCTTTATGTATTTCATTCCTCAAATTAATCAAAATGATTGCGGAATCGCATGCCTTAAAATGCTGCTAGCCGATATTAATCAAGATTCGAATTATCTCTATTTACCTTTTCAAGAAAATAATCGACCTATTTCTTATCAAAAAATCATTCATATGGCGGAAAAATATCAATTGATTTTGAAAGGTTTTGCTGTCGAAGAGGAAGAAGAAATTATCAATAATCATAATTATCCTTTAATTGTCACAATTAGATCTCATCAGAATGTTGGACATGCTGTAATCGTCAAAAATATTCGCCATCATTATGTACAAATTGTTGATCCTGACCAAGGAAGGTATTCTCTTTCGTTGAAACGTTTCTTTTCTCTTTGGGATAAAACTGGTTTGCTAATCGAAAAATATGAAAAAATGACTTGTCCTTATCTTTATGAAGAGAAGAAGCAAACTCACGATTTATTAATCGCCTCTTTATGCCAAATTATGTCGACACTTAGTTTGATTTTCGGAATCTTTTTTATTGATGGAACTTGTAGTATTTATATTTCAATTTCTTTGATTATCGCTTTTATCTTTTTTGAGCTAATGCTGAGACATGTTCTTTTCAAAGCGATGAAAAACATCGACAATTCTTTTATTGATGATCTTCATCTCCAAAATAAAGACTATCGAGAATTTCATCTCCGCTTTGAAAACTATAAAAAAACTGTTTTATTAACACCACTTAATTTTCTTTTTATTTTTTTGATATGTGGTTTTCTAATTTTCATCATGGTTTTAAATGATATTCACAATATTTTAATGATTGTTGCTCCAATCTGTTTGACACTGGTGGAAATATTTTATTTTCAACCTTTTGCTAAAGCCAAAGAAGAGGAAATCTCTCTTGCAGAAAAAGAGCTTTATCAAACAAAAAATATTGATGATTACAAAGAAAAAGAATTTTATATTCATGATAAAACATATCGATTGGCAAAAATTACTCTATTAAAAAAGTACTTTGTCCTCGCCACAATGATCATTGTAACTGGAGGAATTATGATCTTGAACGGAATCTTTTCAATTCCTTACATCGTTTTTTATCTTTGCTTAGAGACCGCTCTTTATAATAATTTTCACACTTTGTTCACTTATGATGAGAAAAAACGTGAATATCTTATTGCCAAAGTGCGATTAAATAATATCATTCATCAAGATGATGAAATAATCTAGCAACTTTCGATAGAGCGTGCTATCATATAGTCCCTCAAAATGGAACTAGATTTTCAAACAGCATTCCCTGATTTATCTTCTTATGAAGAAGTCTATACTCATCTCATGGAAAAGACGTTCCATGACCTTGAATTAACATGCGAACCCGTGGTCAGCGTTTCTTTAGTGGATAATCAATTCATTCATCAAATGAATCGCGATTATCGACACATTGATCGCCCTACCGATGTTATTTCATTCGCTTTCCTCGATGGAATAAAAAATCGCGAAAAAATTTTAAAAAATCCCGGTCAGTTATGCAGTTTAGGGGATATCTATATTTCGGTGGATAAAGCAAAAGAACAGGCTGTTGAATATGGCCATTCATTAAAAAGAGAATTAGAATTTCTCTTCATTCATGGTTTATTACATTTAATTGGCTATGATCATATGACACCAGAAGATGAAAAAATCATGTTTGATTTACAAGACCAAATCTTAGGAAAAAGGAGTTCATAAAATGAAAAAAGAAGAATTAGTTGCTAAAGCTAAAGAGGCGAGATTACTATCCTACTCACCTTACTCAAAATTTGCAGTTGGAGCGGCGTTAGAATGCAAAGATGGAACCGTTTTTGTCGGTGCTAATGTCGAAAATTCATCTTACCCATTATGCATGTGTGCTGAACGAAATGCGATTTATAACGCTTATATGCATGGCTATAAAAAAGACGATTTTGTGGCATTTGCTCTCTGCGCTGACACCGATGAACCAACATCGCCGTGTGGAGCTTGTCGTCAAGTTATCAGCGAGCTTTACCCTGAAGCGGCTCCTATCTATATGTCAAACTTAAAAGGTGAGATTAAAGAAACCAACGCGATGGAACTATTGCCATTTGCTTTCTCTCCGAAAGATCTCGAAAAATGAAATCTGGATTTGTAGCAATTTTAGGTCGTCCTAATGTTGGTAAATCAACTATTTTGAACGACATTTTGAATGAAAAAATTTCGATAGTAACAGATAAATCACAAACAACTCGCAATAATATTCGTGGCATTTATAATTGCCCAGAAGCGCAGATTGTTTTCGTTGATACTCCAGGAATTCATAAACCTCACCAAGTATTAGGTGAAAGAATGAATAATTATGCCTATAGTTCAGCTCATGATGTTGATGTCAATATATTGGTGATAGATGCCTCAACAAATTTTGGTAGTGGAGACCAATATTTAATTGAACATTTAGATCTTCGCAATGTTCCACTCATTATTGTTTTTAATAAAATTGATCGAGTTAAAATAACACATGTTACTGACTTAAAAAATCGTTATATAGAATTATTCCCACAGGCGACTATTATCGAAACAGTAGCGCTCGACAAATTCAATATCGATAGTCTAATTAAAAAGGTTATTGAACTTTTGCCTGAAGGTGTTCCATTTTATCCCACAGATGTTTTGACAGATAAAGATGAAATATTCCAAATTAAAGAAATTATTCGCGAAAAGGTTTTACGAACATTAAAGGAAGAAGTTCCTCATGCGGTAGCAATATATTTACAAAATATTGAATGGGAAGATAATCCTGTTCATATCAAGGCGGATATCATTGTGGAAAAGGATAGTCAAAAAGGAATTGTGATTGGGGCACAGGGCAAGCGCATTAAATTAATCGGTAGTCGCGCCCGACAAGATATTGAATCTTTACTCCATAAACATGTTTTTCTGGAACTTTTTGTCAAAGTGCAAAAAGACTGGAGAAACGAAGAAAAATCTCTCGAAACATACGGTTATAAATCGGAAAAATAATCATGAAAATTATCGTTATATCGGTTACGCCGTATAAGGAAAACGATGCAATTGTGAACGCGATAAGCGAAGATGGTGCGATAGCTTTTTTAGCTCGTGGTATTTTAAAACCTCAGTCTAAAAACGCTGGTTTAAATACGAATCTAGTTATTGCTGATATTGAACTAAGCGATGGTAATAATAAGTATCCTATTTTAAAGTCGAGTTCCATTTTGTCTTCTCCTATACAATTGAATAATGATCTGTCATATTTAGGTATTTTGATGGTGATTAACGAAGCCACAAAAACTATGTTGCAAGATGAAGAAAAAAAATTGATATATCCATCACTTATTGAAACAATTAACACTTTAAAAAAATCTAGTGATCCATGGATGGTTATGCTGATTTATCTAGGGCGAATTTTTAAATATTCTGGCTATGAATTTGAAGTCAACAAATGTGTCTTTTGTGGATCGAAAAAGGAAATAAAAACATTCTCTTTTTCAGATGGTGGTTTTGTGTGTTCACATTGCCTTGAACTAAATACCGAACGCGATTTATCAAATGATCAAATGCTTTTGTTGCGCATGATTATTAACGCTGGTAGTTTTGATGTGTCATCGCCGTATGGCTCTTTGGAAAATAAAAAGGTTATTTTTAATAAATTTCTCGAATTCATAGCCGATTCTTATGGCATTCATTTAAAATCTGCCACTCTTTTAAATCAATAAAAAAAGATTAATATACACTCATAATAGGTTGACAATTCTTTGCGCATGCCCATATACTATACGAGCACGCATTCCCAAGGAGGAAGACGCCTTATGAGTAAAAACGATTTTGACAAAGTCACAAGCCACTTTATTGTCTCGGGATTTTATTTTCAAGGATCCGAAATATATGGTGGATTATCGAATACATGGGATTATGGACCTCTCGGCTCTGAAATCAAGCGAAATATTGAACGCATGTGGTGGAAGAAGTTCGTCCAAGAATCACCAACAAACGTTGGCATTGATGCCGCCATTTTAATGAATCCAAAAGTTTGGGAAGCTACAGGGCATGTCGCAACTTTTAATGACCCACTTATTGACTGCAAAGATTGCAAAATGCGCTTCCGTGCTGATCAGATTATCGAAGATCAATTTCCAGAAGTTGATGTAGCAGGAATGACAAACGATCAATTAATGGATTTTATTAAAAATAATCATGTTAAATGTCCAAATTGCGGACATGAAAATTTTACTGATATCCGCCAATTTAATATGATGTTCAAAACTCATATTGGTGTCACTGAAGATAGTAAATCAACTGTTTATCTACGGCCAGAAACTGCTCAGGGCATGTTTGTTAATTTTAAAAATATCGTTCGCTCGACAAGAAGAAAATTACCAATGGGTGTTTGCAATATCGGCAAAGCCTTTAGAAACGAAATAACTCCAGGGCAAATGACTTTTAGAACAAGAGAATTCACGCAGATGGAAATGGAATTTTTCTGTAAGCCAGGAGAAGATTTAAAATGGTTTGATTACTGGAAAAAACATTGTTTAGATTTTGTTGATGATCTCGGAATAAAGAAAGAAAATCTACGTTTCCGCGATCACGAGGCAGCTGAATTAGCTTTTTATTCCAAGGCCACAACCGATATTGAATATTTATTTCCTTTTGGATGGGGAGAAATTTGGGGTATCGCTGATCGAACCGATTATGATTTAAAACGTCATTCGCAATTTAGTGGCGAAACTTTAGATTATCTCGATCCTGAAACTAATGAAAAATATATTCCTTTTTGCATTGAACCATCAGTTGGTCTTGATCGCCTCATTTTAATGACGCTATGCAATGCTTATGAAGAAGAAAAAATCGGCGATAATGATATGCGTATTGTCATGCATCTTGTTCCAAGTGTCGCTCCTTATAAAGTTGCTGTTTTACCATTAAGCAAAAAATTAGAAGAAAAAGCTCGGGAAGTCGAAAAGATTCTCTCAACTTATATGACAACTGTCTATGATGATACTGGAAGTATCGGTAAAAGATATCGTCGCCAAGATGCTATTGGCACACCTTACTGCATTACCGTTGATTTTGACACTTTAGATGATAGCTCCGTCACAATACGAGATAGAGATACCATGCAGCAAATTCGCTTACCAATTAATGAATTGGCTAAATATCTTTCTGTGAAAGTTTTCTATTAAGGATTCAATAAGCAATGGCGTTTGACGAAAGTTTAATCAATGACGTTTTGGATCATGCTGATATCGTTCAAGTGATATCATCATTTATTCCCGTCACAAAAAAAGGCAAAAACTTTATTGCTAAATGCCC
>JACKCX010000008.1 GCA_020633795.1 Erysipelotrichaceae bacterium
CAATCTTAATCACACCACCACCGATAGCGTAAAGATATCGACGTCCGTCCATCTCAATGACCATTTTGCTAATGGATAAAGACGAAACTAAAGGGGCGTGTCCTGGCAAGATGCCTAAAAGATATTTATCGGAACGAACTTCCAAAAAGGAAGCATTCGTTTTGAGATAATGACCATAAGGAGTAAAAATATCAAGGACAAAGGTTTTCATTTTATTTCATCGATTCTGCTTTTTTACGGGCATCATCTATGGTTCCCACATAAAGAAAAGCCACTTCGGGAAGATCATCAGCTTTTCCATCGAGAATCTCTTTAAAACTTCTGACGGTATCTTCGCGTTTGACATAGATGCCTTTGATGCCATTAAAATGGGTCGCCACATGGAAAGGCTGAGAGAGGAAATTACGAATCTTACGCGCTCTTTCCACTATCTTCTTATCTTCATCGGAAAGTTCATCCATACCAAGAATGGCGATAATGTCACTCAATTCACGATAGCGTTCCAAAACTTCAATGACGCGACGCGCCACATCATAATGTTCTTGTCCGACAATATCAGGTTCCAAAGCGGTCGAAGTACTATTTAAGGGATCAACAGCGGGATAAATACCTAATGCCGAGGTATTGCGGTCGAGGACCGTTTTTGCATCAAGGTGAGAGAAAGTCGTCGCTGGAGCGGGGTCAGTCAAATCATCCGCGGGAACATAAATAGCTTGCACAGAGGTAATGGACCCATCTTTAGTCGAAGTAATTCGCTCTTGTAATTGTCCCATTTCGGTAGCTAATGTCGGTTGATAGCCGACAGCACTTGGCATACGGCCAAGAAGAGCGGACACCTCACTACCAGCTTGGGTGAAACGGAAAATATTATCGATAAAGAGTAAAACATCAGTATGTTCGTAATCGCGGAAATATTCTGCCATCGTCAGAGCGGAAAGACCCACTCTCATACGAGCACCTGGTGGTTCATTCATCTGGCCAAAGCAAAGAGCAGTTCTTTTAAGAACTCCTGATTCTTGCATTTCACGATATAAATCATTGCCTTCACGACTGCGCTCGCCCACCCCAGCAAAGACCGAGATGCCGCCTTTAACATTGGCAATATTACGCATTAATTCTTGAATTAAAACTGTTTTTCCCACTCCGGCACCACCAAATAAGCCAATCTTGCCACCACGAACATAAGGGCATAATAAATCAATGACTTTAATACCTGTTTCAAAAATCTCGGTTTTAACAGATTGATCTTTAAACTCTGGTGGATTGCGGTGAATTGACATTCTTTTGGCCTTTTCAGGAGCGGCCATTCCATCAATAGGATCACCGAGAACATTAAACATGCGCCCTAAAGTTTCATCTCCAACGGGAACGGTAATCGGGCTTTCAGTCGAGATGACTTCTTGTCCTCGCACTAATCCTTCGGTCGGACCCATTGACACGGCTCTCACGATATCGCCTCCGATATGTTGAGCAACTTCCACGGTCAATTTCTTGCCATCGGAAAGAGGGATTTCTAGAGCCGTCAAAAGTTCGGGAAGATGTTCGTCTTGAAACTTGACATCCACGATCGGACCGACAACTTGGGAAATTTTTCCTTTCACTAATTTCTTGTCCATATAATGACCTCCTATAAAGCTTCGGCTGAGCCGACAATTTCCGTAATTTCTTGCGTGATAGCGGCTTGACGAGCTTTATTAAATTCGATGTGTAAATCATCTAATAATTCGTTAGCGTTATCCGTCGCGTTTTCCATCGCATTACGGCGCGCGGCTTGTTCACAAACCTCTGATTCCAATAACTTGGAATAGATAAAGGTTTTAAAGTAGAGATTGAGCAGGGTATCAACTAATTCTTGGGGACTTGGTTCCATAATCGGTCCAAAACCTAAAGCATTATTCTTGCCGACCTGCTGCACAGGAAGAATAATGGCGTCTTTCGCTAAAAAGACGAGCGAATTTTTGTATTCGGAATAGATGAGATGTATTTCATGATATTGCCCTTTAGTGTATTGGGTTGTCACAAAATTAGTGATGTGATTGATGATGATATTATCTTCAATAGAAACATATTGATTAAAGTCTTCGACTTGCGTGAATTGACCATTTTCAAAATGGCTGAGTCCTTTGCGTCCCAGAATAATGACATCATCTTCTTTTTTCAAAGCCACTTCCGCGACTTTAAAGATATTGCTATTATAAGCGCCACATAATCCTAAAGTGGAGGAAACGATAATATAGAGATTCTTTTTGACTTGCGGATAGGTCTTTGTAAAAGGTGTTTTCACTTTTTCAGCGCCACGCAAAATCTCTTCCGTAATTTCACTGATACGCGAAGAGTAATCATTATTAGCCAGCATCTTGTTTTTCCACTTGCGAAGTTTAACAGTGGAGACAAGTTTCATCGCGCTCGTCACTTTGAGAGCGCCAGTCACTGACTTGATTCTTTGTTTAATTCTGGTAATTTGTTGCGACATATATCCTCTTAGGCTTTCTGATTGTTAATATCGAAGAATTCTTGCACGGCGAGGAGGAGTTGCTTTTCCGTTGCTCCGGTAATTTCTTTTTTGGTGCGAATGTCTTCTAAGAGATTCTTATAAGAAGATTTGACATAGCGATAAGCGTCGTTAAGAGCGCTGCGCACTTTATCGAGAGTAACAGTGTCTAAAAAACCATTTTTGGCGACAAACAACTCAAAGACTTCATGTTCTAAAGAATAGGGTTGATATTGTCCCTGACGCAAGACTTGCATGAGCACTTCACCATGTTTTAAGATTTTGACTGTGCTCGCATCGAGGTCACTACCAAACTGCGCAAATGATTTCATTTCATTGAAGCTCGCTAAATCAATTTTTAATGATCCAGTCACTTGTTTCATGGCTTTATATTGGGCATCGCCACCGACACGAGAAACCGAGAAACCACTATCAATAGCTGGTCTTTGACCAGCATTAAATAAATCGGCAATCAAGAAGATTTGCCCATCCGTGATTGAGATGACATTGGTAGGAATATAGGCCGAAATATCGCCTGATTGCGTTTCAACAATTGGAAGAGCGGTCATTGAACCACCTCCAAATTTATCATCGAGTTTACAAGCTCTTTCTAAAAGACGACTATGGAGATAGAAAACATCGCCTGGATAAGCTTCACGACCGGGAGATCTCTTTAATAAAAGAGACAAGGCACGATACGCTACGGCATGCTTGCTGAGATCATCGTAAACAACTAAGACATCTTTGCCTTGATTCATCCACTCTTCACCCATCGCGCATCCTGCATAAGGAGCAATATAGAGTAAAGGAGCTGGTTCACTAGCAGTGGCAGCCACGACCACGGTATAATCCATGGCTTTATATTTCTTTAGACGATCAACAATCTGAGCGACCGTTGAATTCTTTTGACCGATAGCGACATAAATACAGATAACATCTTTACCTTTTTGGTTGATGATCGTATCAATTGCAATCGCTGTTTTACCAATCTGGCGATCGCCAATAATTAATTCACGTTGTCCACGACCAATTGGAATCATCGAGTCAATGGCTTTGATACCTGTTTCGAGAGGAGTATCCACTCTTTTGCGCGTGATAACACCAGGAGCGATAACTTCAATAGGACGTGTCTTATTTGTGGAGATATCACCTAATCCATCAATGGGTTGACCGAGAGCGTTCACTACTCGTCCCAGCATGGCATCCCCAACGGGAACTTCCATCACTTGTTTGGTGCGCTTAACAGTGTCACCTTCCTTGATGAGTGTATCATCTCCCAAAAGAACAACTCCGACTTGGTCAGTTTCTAAATTCATCACCATTCCATAGATGTCATGAGGGAAAAGTAAAAGCTCACCAAGCATAGCTTGATCAAGACCATAGACGACGGCGATGCCATCCCCTACCGTGACGACAATTCCCACATCACTACTCTCGATTTCGTGATGGTAATTTTTAATTTGTTCTTTAATGAGAGCACTAATTTCATTAGCGTTAATTTTCATTGAAGTGACCCTCCTTTCCTAAAAGGCTCGATTTCATTTTTTCAATTTGATTGCTGATTGATCCATCATAGATTCGTCCATCAATCACCACTTTTACTCCTCCAATTAAGGTGGAATCAAGATGATTGGTGAGTTCAACATTACAGTGTTCAATCTTGGAGATTTTAGCTTCGATCTGGCTCTTAACTTTTTCATCGAGAGGAATCGTGGAATAAACGAGTCCTTCTTTGATGCCCCGCTCTTCGTTACAAAAAGAATTAAAACTATCGAAAATGTCGAATAGATAACGAGCGCGATTATTGGTGATGACAATCTTGATGAGATTAACAATTTCATCATCGATGTTCACTAAAGTTTGGCTGACGATATGGAGACGCTGAGAAAGAGGAAGAAAAGCGGAGTCAAGAACGGTGACAAAATCAGCGTTCTGTTTAAAAACACTTCTTAATTCCTTTAATTGGGCTTGATATTCCAAAACCTTGTTCTGCTCAAGAGCAAGGGAGAACAAAGCTAATCCATAACGTGAGGCAATTTCGTTCATACTTTAATCCAATTTCTTAATAAAATCTTCGGCTAATTTAGCGTTATCTTCTTCATTGACTTCACGCTTCAAAATTTCACGTGAGGCCGCTAAAGCGACATCGACCATTTCTTCATGAACAGCCTGAAGAGTTTCTTGACGAGAACGCTCGATATCGAGTTCAGCGTCTTTCTTCATCTGTTTAATTTCGCCTTTGGTCTCTTCGACGAGATCAGCGCGCTGTTTGAGAGCTTCTTTATTGGCTTTTTCGATGATCGTTGAGGCTTCTTTTTTACTCGCTAAAATCATGTCATTTGATTGTTTGACATTTTGTTCAGCGATAACCTTATTCTTTTCGCTATCGGTAATATTTGATTCGATATAATCTGCTCTTTTTTTGAGCATTTTCTTCACAGGTTTATAAGCAAAATAAACGACGACGAGAATTAAAATAATCGTCGCGCAAAGTTGCACCACAAAAGAAAATAGATTGGGAACCAATTTTTCCGCGATAGATTGAAGTTCACCAGCGATATCGGAGAACATCAAAAAGTTAATACCATAAATCATGATTTTTTCTCCTTATTAGCCACCGATTTTGAATAAGCAAAGAATTGAGATGAGAAGCGAATAAATAGCTGTCGTTTCAACGAGTGCACAAGCCAAAATCATCGTGCTACGAATTTTGCTGGCGCCTTCGGGATTACGAGAAATTCCGTCGATGGCGTGAGCGCAAACTAAACCTTCGCCAAGAGCACTTGGCATAACGCCTAAAACGGCGATAGCAGCTGCGAGATATGTATCCATATTATTGTCCTCCTTTCCTTGATAATTCTATAGTAGAAGACAAACTTTCATCATCTTCAGGAATCTCTTGTCCGATGAATATCGTCGTTAAAGAGATAAACACAATCGTCTGAATCAATCCCGCAAAGAGATCAAAGTAGGCATGTAATACTGGCGTGATGAGAGGAGCGATAAACATTCCGCTCCATGGCTCAGCAATCAAACTGCCGAATATCAAGGTGGAAAGATTTTCGAGCCCATAATAGATAATGCTCATCAAAGCCCATCCTGCGATAGCGTTGCCGAATAAACGGAGAGTCAGCGATAATAAGGGAGCCCACATTGAGAGAAGATTAACCGGTAAAAAGACAGGAATTGGTTCGATGTAGCGCTTAAAGTATCGCCATTTTGTAAAGCGAATCGAAATGATATGAATACCGAGGAAAGAAATCAATCCAAGGGAAAGAGGAACAGCCATATTTGTCACTGGTGAAGGCAAACCTGTCAAGCCAAAGATAAAAGCGAGAAAGAGATATGAGGCTATTGCCATCACAAACGCTCCCATACCAGGCAATTTGGTGCCAACAATATCACGAGCAAAATTGTCAAAATACTCCACCCCTATTTCTGTGACTAAAAGAAGTCCTTTTGGTCGCTTCAAAGGATTCTGAAAATGAGCCATAATGCCAATGATAATCGCTAAGATAATGATGATAGTCATCACGATTAAGGAAGAGATGACTTCAGCGGATAGATCAATGTCCCAAAAATTATCAAACATTGATGTCACCTCTCTTCTTTTTTAAGGTGAGAATTAATAAGACAACAAGGGGCAATAAATAGCCACCCATAATCGCGAAGATATTAAGGATTTTAATCTGTAACTGATAATATAAATAGGCCGCTAACAACATCGCGGCTAACAAAGCAATGATGCGAGCGATAGCGACGATAATACTTCCGATTGAATGATGGGTTTCTAGTTCTTTTTTCTCAATTAAAGCCAGGACGAAATAACTCATTATGCCAATCGATCCACCCAAAATAATTCCTAAGGGAATATCGATATAGCCAACGAAAAACAACCAGCTCGTCATCACTAATAAAACAAATAGACTTATTAATGACCATAGCGATACTTGATAATAAATATTTAGATTCAAATATCTTTCTTTCATGGTTATTCCTTGGGAGCAATCCTCTTTAATCTTGTCACTTCGGCAATGCCGTTTTGACATTTTAAAGTCACTTCTCCTTCAATTAGAGGGGAGAGATATTCGCGGAAAGAGTCATCCATACGAGTGTTGTCACACATCATAGAAAGAGGAATGCGCGCTTCAGCGTTAGCAATCTTGCTCAAATCAGCGAGTTCATAATTGATGATATAAGGATGAGTGGAAATACGTTTAAAAATAATCATTTTACCTGTGATGCGTTGCAAAGCAGTTTGCACCGCGATTTCACCAGTGCGAATCGCTTCATTTCGATCAGTTAAGGAAATAAAAGCCGGGAAAGCTCTTTGCGTTAAAGATAGTTCGACCGAACGAGTGGGAAGATTAAGGCGATCTTCGACGATATTGCATAAGTCAGCGGCTGCACCACCTAATTGGGCGTGGCCAAAACCATCGACACGGACGTGCGACATATCACGAGGAAATTGAATGCCTTCGGAAATCGCCACTAAAGCGTAACCAACGCGATCATAAACTTCTTTGACATCGACAAGAAATTGTTCAAGGTCAAAAGGACGTTCAGGGATATAGAAAAGATGAGGTCGAGTATCTTCTGGCAATAAATCAGGAGCGGCCGTAAGCCAACCCGCATTACGACCCATAATTTCGATAATATGAATTTTGCCTTTTTTAAAACATTTAGCATCCATCGCAAATCCGTTGATAGCGTTGATGACAAACTTGGCCGCGCTCGGAAAGCCGAGAGAATGGTCGGTGCACGCTAAATCATTATCAATTGTTTTTGGAACACCGACGACGATAATATCAAGATTTAATTCTTTAACTAAAAGAGAAAGCTTATAACAGGTATCCATCGAATCGTTACCACCATTGACAAAGACATATTTAATTTCATGTTTCTTTAAATTTTCAATTATCTTCATGTATGTTTCATCATGAAAATCCTTAGGGAGTTTTCTTCTCGTGGTGCCGAGAATAGAACCCGGAGTCTGAAGAAGCAATTCAATTTGGTCATTATCTTCGAGACCTAAATCAATAAGGTCGTCATCAATCAAGCCTTCGATGCCGTGTTGCGAGCCGAAAATGTGAGTAATTTCTTCTGGATGTCTTTTTCCTTCTAAAATTGCTCCATACAAAGAAGAGTTAATCACCGATGTTGGTCCGCCTGATTGAATATATACCATGTTTGTTTGTTTCATATATCTTTTTCCTTTATCTTACTAGGTAATATTATCGTAATATTCCCCACAAATTTCAATAGAAACAGGTCGCGGAGCCTTTTTATCGAGAAAGAGAAATAACATTTTTCTTTCCTTATTATTCGATAAGAGGAAGAGATGAAGAAGATTGTGATGATTTTATTTGCATAATGACGCTCCGTTATATAAAATCAATGTGCTAGTTTTATATCTAAGGAGGCAATAATATGTCATTTAATGTGACCTTTAATCAGGAAACAAAAACATACGATAAACCAGTTAGCGTGCTAGAAGTCGTCGGGGACAACCGCGATTATATCTGCGCTTATGTTAACAAGAGAGTCCGCGAATTAACTTATTCCATCAATAAGGATTCAGTCGTCGTCCCTCTCACCGTCAAAGACCGTGATGCCAAATCATCATACGAAGCATCACTTCGTTTTTTAGTGGCGATGGCCATGCGCAACATCCATCCCGAACTCGAGATTCGTTTTTCTTATAACGTCTCTCGTTCTATTTTCATGCAAATTCTCACTCCTGGGGTGAGTAGTACCAATTCAATGGTCAAAGATTTGATTGATGAAATGAACAAAATCATCGAACAAGATCTTCCTTTAGTGAGAAGTATTGTCAGCAAAGAAGAAGCTGGCCGCATTTTCACTGATGAAGGTTATAAAGATAAGGTTGATATCTTAGAGTATCGCCCAGAGAAAACCGCTCATATTTATAATTGCAATGGATACATTAATTACATGTATAACCGCATGGTTCCATCCACGGGTTATATTAGAAAATGGAATATTAAATTCTATCATCCTGGCATTATCATTCAATATCCTCGACCTGAGTGTAATGGCGAGATCCCTCCCTTTGAAGATGCCCCGACTTTTGGAAAGACTTTAAAGCGCGCTCATCAATGGGCTAAAGCGACGGGTGGCGACACCATCGTTGGTATCAACAAGCGCATTGAAGAAGGCAGTCCAATTGATTTCATTAATTTATGTGAGCATAAACACAATCAACAATTCTGCGAATTAGGCGATATGATTGAAAACGATAAAGAGAGCATTCGTCTCATCTGCATCGCTGGTCCTTCCTCTTCGGGAAAAACGACTTTTGCCAATCGCTTAAGAATTGAACTTCTCTCTCGTGGCATCAGTCCTATTCGCATTTCAATGGATGATTATTATCGTCCTAAAAACGAAGCTCCAAAAGATGCTGATGGCAACCCTGATTTAGAATCAGTTGATGCTTTAGATATCGAAACCTTTAACCAAAACATCTCCGATTTAATTTGTGGTATGTCCGTCGATTTACCTAAGTTTGATTTTAAAGTTGGTCATCGTGTCAAAGGTCGAACCTTAAAAGTCGATTCTGATCAGCCAATTATTATCGAAGGTATTCATGCTTTAAATGAGAGAATGACAGCTTCCATTCCTAGCCATCAAAAATTTAAGATTTTCATTGCTCCACAAGCTCAAGTCAATATCGATAATCACAACCCTCTTTCTTTAACTGACTTACGTCTTTTAAGAAGAATTGTTCGCGATTACCAATTCCGCGGGAGCAGTGCGATTGAAACAATGTCGATGTGGTCGAGCGTCCGACGTGGCGAATTCAAATGGATTTACAATACTCAAGAAGGGGCTAACTATGTTTTCAATTCCTTTCTCACCTATGAGTTAAGTTGCATGAGAAAATATGCTCTTCCTCTTTTGGAGGTTATCGATGTTGAAAGCGAATACTTCCCTATCGCCGAGCGTCTTATTCGAATGTTAAAATTCTTTGAAGATATGCCAGATGAATGGGTACCATGCAATTCCTTAATGCGTGAATTTATCGGTGGTTCTTGTTACGCTGATGTGTGATAACAGCTAAGAAAACAAAAAAATAAAGGGAACTATTAGTTCCCTTTTTTCTTATTCTTTTCTTGCCAAGCTTTAAAGTTACTGGCTTCTCGCTTATGGATATTGACCAATTGAGCATAATAGACATTGCGCATGGTTTCGTAGCGTTTCATCTGCTCTTCGCTCACGCACTTAGAGAATAAAGAGACAAAGACTTTTTCGAGGCGGAAGAATGATTCATACAAACTGAGCAATGTCACATAGTAGAAGTATTCTTTTTTTGAATAGATGAGCATCGGAGTGCTATGGATGATTTCTGAGCTCATCTCGTAACGAGTAGCGTACATCGATAAACCCGCTATTTTTTCTAATCCGTCGCGGAAATTGAGTTTATAAGATGGATCATCTTTGAATTCTTTAATGCCATAAAGCCATCCATATTCAATGTATTTTTTAATGTCCTTGCTCTTGAGATCGTATTGTTTCATCTCTTCTTTCATGTCGTTGAAAATCGCGGTCTGCTTTTCTTTATCATCCATCACATCTTTAAAAGCGATACCATATTGCATATGCTTCAAATAAATATTGATGAGGGGAGAACCAAAATGCTCCAATAAAATCAATGTACATTCACATTCATGGAGTGTTCGCCAGGAAGAAAAAGCCTCGGTTTCGAAACCTTCAACTAAGAGAGAAAGTGAACATTTCGCAATGCTCAACGACTTCGACAAAAGATCAGTAATCAATGTCGAAGCTGGATCATTTTTGTCATATTTTTGTAAGATATTTAAAGTGAAATTAAGATAGACATTAAGCGAAGAGATAGGGGGAAAATAAGAATTGGTAACCCGCTTTTCTTGGTGTTGAAATTTCGAGAGAGTTAAATACTTATCAGCGACGATCGAGGCCATCGATGATTTGATATTATCACTGTTCTTAAATTCTTCAATTTGTTCAGGAGTGCGAATTGCCACACTATAAATAAATTCACCCACACAATATTCGATAATCTCAATGGAATTAACGCTGACAATTGATTCAAAAGCGGAAATTTCCGAGAGTTGAGAGATCGCTTCAATAGCGATGAGATAAACATCGTAAATATAATCCTTATCCACCGAAGAAGGAACCTTGAGAAATTCAATAATCTTATCGGTTTGTTCATGGCTTAGCGCCACTATTTTATTAGTCAATTTCTTTTTCCTCCCCCGTCATTGCGCTCAATAGATAAAGATGAATCGGAAGCGTGGTAATCGTCTTAAGATAATCCTTATATGTATGGAGCTGTGCTCGGTATTTTTCATCATCAATGTTTTTTAATTTAAAATCAACAATTTTAATGTTCTGGTCAGTGATGATGAGACAATCAATAATACCATGAATATGATGAATTTCATCAAAGAACGCAAATTCATGACGAAGTTGATCATTCTTAACATTCTTAAATAGTGATGAATTTAAAACGTGGTAAGCGCAGCGGTGAAGAAGTGGATTTTTGATAAATGAAATGTCTTTGTTCTCATAATCTAATGCTTCGAGTAAGCGATGCAATTCTTCACCAAATTCAAGAAGAGAGGAATCGACGCTTTGGTCAACAGTATGACTAGCTCGACCTTTATTAATGAGAGTTGAAGAAAGAGATATTTCTTTAATTTCAATCTTTTTATTGGCTTTTTGCGTCGTTTTCGGCATTATTGTTGTCTTTTTTAAAATATAATTGATGCCCTGTTTTTCAGCGATTCCAGTATAATTCAAGAAATCATTAAAAGAGTTTGCTTGACTCAATTTAGTGAGATAAAAAGGCTTTTCTGAAGTTGGTGAGAGAAAGATTAATCGCTCTCTAACTCGCGTGGTGGCGACATAGAAGAGGCGCAATTTTTCTTCAAAGTCTTCTCGCTCGGAATGCTGCTTAATGAGATAAGAAATAAAGGGTGTAGAAAAATCCGTCTCGCGAGAAGGAAAAGATAATCCATAGAGAGGAGAGACAAAAAAGGAGGTCCGCATATCCTGTTGATTAAATTTCTTATAGAGGCCGGAGAGATAAACAATGGGGTATTCTAAGCCTTTCGATTTATGAATATTAATCAAAGTGACGGAATTGTTATTCTCTTGGATAGCGGGGAATTTTACATCCATCTGATAATCGTTTAAATCATCAAAATAAGAGGCGAATTCCGCTAAAGAAAAACCTAAATTATCCATCGATTGAGCAAAAGTCAAAAATGTCTCAAGATTATTAGCGTTGTTATTAAGATGATCGAGATAAATAATTTTCTCATAAATATCAAAAGTTTGATATAAACCATGAAGTATTTCATATAGAGAAGAATGTCTGTATTTTTTGACTAGTGAGGCAATTTTTTGATGGATTTCACTTGCTTGATAGAGCTTATGAGTGATGATGTCGTATATTTCTTGATCGCTCATCTGCCCTAAAAAAGACCGAGCGATAGAGACAAAAGCGTGCTTATATTCATTCTCATAACAATCTTGAGAGATGTAATAGAAAAGTTTAACGAGATTTTTTGTCACCATCCCGAGAGTGGAATCGTTAATTGTCTCATCATTGACAACATGCAATGGAAGGCCTTTTTCCGAGAAATAGCGGTGATAAGTATCAAACTCAGTACCGCGGTCCATAATAATGGCAAAATCGCGAAATGTACAATCACGCATCGGCTGACCTTCAATACTTTTATCATAAACTTGATAATGCTGATGAATTTTATTGAGAATATCATCGGCGATAATTGCCATTTCTTGCTCAACGTTATCTACCGTTTTTTTCGAGGCATAACGATAAACGCAAGGAATATATGATTCCTGAGGATCAGCAAAATCTTGATAGATACTCGGTTCAAAAACAAAATGATGACCATCTTGATAATTGATGATGTTATTTTCTGGCGTCATGATGTTTCCAAATAAGTCATTGATAAAATCAACAATTTCTCGACGAGAACGGAAACTCTGATTCAAATCAATTTCTTCACCACCTTGACTAGTTTTATAATCGACAAATTTCTGTTGGAAAATTTGACAATTGGCGTTTCTAAATCGGTAGATTGATTGTTTCACATCTCCGACCATATAAACATTATTTCGCTCTAAGGAGGCAATCACTCTTTCTTGAATATCTGATGTGTCTTGATATTCATCCACCATGATAAAATCAAAAGATTGTTTTACTTCCTCGCCAATCTCTGGAATTGTCAAAATCGTTAAAGCCATTCTCGCGATATCCGAGAAATCATAGCTTTGATGATCTTTCTTGTAACGAGTGAACCGCTCATCGACTAAATGAGCGATCTTCATCAAAAGATCGGCCATAGGTTTATTGTGAAGATAACTATTAATCATGTCTTGGCTTTTTCCAAAATCATTATTTTTTATCTCTTTATATGCTGAGGCAATATCAGAACGAATCTGTTCATCTTCACGAGGATAGCCACTTGGTTTACGAGGAAATGTCGATTGATGAATACCATCATATAATTGATCATAGTTTTGACATTTCATCAATTGATCTAATAAAAGGCAAATGCGTTCACTATCATCAACATGTGATAATATTTCCGCGCGCTTAGCGAGTTCACCAAATGTAACGATTACATGTTGATAATAATCGTCGAGATAAGAAGAAATGACCTTTTCTTGATAAGTTCGTTCGACAAAAGACTGATAGAAAGAAGCCTTATCAATTTGCAAATCAGCGCAGGCGATAATTCGATTAACATATTCTTTGATTTCTTTATCGTCCTTGAGACAATAAGTTTTAATCATCTCGACGAATAATTGATCATGAGTGCGATATAGTTCGTCGAAAACTTCATCGCGTATCTTATTTTTCTGAATATTCAAAATGCTGCTATCCATAATGGAAATATCCGAAGATAGATGGAGAGAAGAGGCATATTTTTTGACGATAAAAAGAGCAAAAGCATCAAATGTTTCAATGTGAGCAGCTTCTAAGTCACTCAGTGAATCATGAAAGTTTTTATCGTTTAATAATTTATCTCTAATGCGCGATTTCATCTCGGCAGCAGCAGCGTTAGTGAAGGTTAAAACTAAGAAGCGTGAAATAGAATATCCTTTTTTGACCAATTGGAAAATACGTTCGGTGAGAACGGCGGTTTTTCCACTTCCCGCTCCCGCGGAAACAAGAATATTTGTCCCGATGTCATTAATCGCTTTATTTTGATTGTTTGACCACTTAAATGCCACTACTCTCGTCCTCCTCTTCTTCAATATCTACAAAATGTTTCTGTTCATATTTAACAAAACAAATATCATGGAAAGAACAATTTTGACAGGGGCTATTCTTTCCAAGAATGGTTGGATAAACCGGAAAAACATTGCTTCTTATTTTTTGATTAGCATCCTGATAAAGAGCAAGCGCTACGTCTTTATAGCGATTAATTTCTTCCATCTTAACGACGCGGCCGCTTTCCTTAACTAGTCCATCTTTTTGAGTCACACCTTTAATAAAGGAGGATCTTCTCTGTGAGCTAAAGGAAGTGTCAATTTTCGCGAGGGCTTCGCCATCCGCAAAAGATAGACCATCTAATTTAAGATAAGAAGGGATGATATCGTTCGGGCGCTGATTTTCTTTCCAAGATGGAGGAAGCAAGTGCTGAATATAAAGGCCTGCTAAAGTATAATCCTGGAACTCTAATGATTGACTGACTAAATAGGCGTATGTCGGTAATTGTAATGAATCGCCATAGGCGACGAGGCGAGGATGAAAGGTTTCTTTGCCTGTTTTATAATCAACTAGGAAAAGATATTGGTCATCGACGACAATAATTTTATCGATGAATCCTTTAATTATTGTTAAGGGATCAATGTTGACGCGAAGAAACTTTTCAGTAGAAAGATGAGGTTCATCCATATATTGTTCCTGATGAATTTTAATTCCTTCTACAGCGATTTTAATCTCTTCTTTCAATCTTTCTAAAAAGACTTTTTCACTCGCCTTAAAAGCATAGGAATTCTGGCTAATTTCGTGAGCAAAAGCCTCTTCAAAATCAAAGTGCGGATTGGTGATATTTTTTAAGATGTGATGAGCGATATTGCCAAGGGCAGAAAAGAAGTTTCCCAGGAACGGATCTAATTTTAAACCATAAAGTAAATAATATTGGAAAGGACAAGCGCAATAACTCTTAATGTCTGAATATGAATGTTCCATCAACGCGTGATCATTAAATGCAGAAACAAAAGAATATTGATTATCATAGGTATCATAAGGAATCGATAAAACTTTATCAAAAGCGAGATATTCAGAGGTTTTTTCTTGATAAAACTTATAGCGATCAGAAAGAGAAGCGTAGATTAATTGAGCGTATTTTTTCGCGTAAAAAACCGTGGGAAGGTGAGCGATTTCTTTTTCCATCATCCAACTCTTGGCTAATGGTGAAGGATGATAGGTATTAGTGAGATATGTTTCACTATAAGTAAAATAATAAGTATTTTCTTGGGAGAAAAAATTGATGAGTAACTGCTCAGAAATTTTGCCTTTAATCAATGAAGTATTTAAACCAATTATTTCTTTTTGACGATCAGAGAGATAATCACTATCTTGATACGAAAGAGGAAAAACACCTTCTCGGAAGCCTAAAACAAAAACATGAGCGTGTTGGATAATAGTTGGCTCTTCAATGAAATTAATAGAGGGGGAATAACTATCATTATCAAGATAGGTTTTCTTTAGAAAAGAAACTAGATAATGGTATTGCTCATCAAAGGAGAAACGCTCATCCTTTACTTCATTAATTACTTGCTGAAGTAGATCAAGATATCGACTGGTAATTTCATCTTTTGTTAATGAGGAAAACGCTATTTCAAGATCATGATTTTGTGAATAACACTTTAAAAATCGACAGACAAAATCTTGAGAATAAAGGGAAACGCGCGATGGTAGATTGATTGAAAAATGAAAATCTCCCTGAAATTCTTGAAGGTAATATAAGTATTCTTCACTCGATGAATAAATATATATATTGCTCGGATCAACACCTTGATCAATTAAAGAGGCAATGCGATTGAGACAGAAAAGCGTTTCTTCTCGCGAGGAAGAAAATTGCAAAAGAGGGAGATGAGTAGAGAGATGATTTTGGAGATGAAAAGTGGTTTGACAATAAAGATTATTCAGTCCGTTACTTAGTTCAATATCAAGAGGAGAATAGCCATAAATATCAATCTTTTTTCTCTTGTAAAGAGAAGAAAGAAAATTATCTTTGCTCACCAAATCAAGGGCTTTTAATTTATTTTTTAAAAGATAGAGATAGTGAAGTTTAGCATCACTTTCATCTCGAATGATAAATGGTAAAATACGGGCGATAGAAGCCGCTACTGTCGCTTCACATTTCTCGCTAATCATAATTTCTTTTATGGCTCTTAAAGAGAGATGTTCATAAACGGAATCTAAAAAACTCTCTTTGCTTATTATCTTTACATCTTGAAATGCATCGTTTTGACGATAATAAGAAAAAAGGGCTTCATGCATCGCATAAGGAGCAATCACAAATCTTTTATCCATGAAAATATTATAGTTAATAAAACTATACTTATCAATGCACCACCAAAAATCAAAGAAAAAGGTTCTGTGAAATTAAATGTGCTCTATTTTTAGACCAAGCACACAATATTTAACAGTTTGCTTAACTTTAATGAAAGAAAAGGCCTCTATAATTTAGGTGTTGAATTTATTTACAGGAGGCCTTTTTCATATGGATTTTAACACTTTTTACTACGTTTGGGAATAAGCCCAGATAATTTTATTAACAAGGATAATGAGCCAATTCCAACTTCTAATGGTTTTATTTATGATTTAGAACAATCAAAAGATGACAGAACTTGCCCTCATTGCCACTCATCAAATGTAAGAATAATGGGTTACTACTACACCGAAACAAATTGTTCAGAATCAGAAAACATCACTGATATTTTACGAATCAAAAGAGTTAGATTCCGCTGCAAAGAATGTGGCAAAACTTTCTCACCTAGTATTAAAGGAATTGAAAGATACGCAACAGTAAGCAGACAAGTAAAGCAATTTATTTTAAACGATTTTACTAAGTCGTTAACTTTCGCTGATATAGCTAAAAGATACGGTTTAACAAAACAAAGAATCATACAAATTTTTGATGAGAAAGTTAAATACGTACCAAGAAGACTAATGCCTAAAATCTTATGCATTGATGAAATAAAGTTTTCTGAAGAACTAGATCAAAACTACTGCTGTGTTATATATGATTTTGAAAGAAGAGAAATTGTAGACATCATTCGAAATAGAAGAATGCCTTATCTAAGAGAATACTTTTCTTCTATTCCTTTAAAAGAAAGACAAAATACTAAAGTATTTATATCTGATATGTATGATGCTTATTCCACAATATGCAGTCAGTTCTTTCCATCCGCGACACACATCATTGATAAGTTCCATATCATTACGCAACTATCCAGGGCTGTGAATAGTTTAAGAGTTCTAGCAATGAATTCTATAAAGGAAAATAAAGATGATGAACCATATTACAATTTTATGAAAAGCAACTGGAAACTATATCTCTGCAGACAAGAAGATATACCTGATAAAAGATATACTTATATGAAAACTGGAGAAGTGTTTCATTATGATGAATTACTGTTCTCTTCTATCAAATTAAACGATAAGTTATGGACTGGTTATCTCGCTTTTCAAGAATTACTACATCATTCTTATTATTCATCTTACGAAGAAACCCTAAACTTTATTGATTTCCTATCACAAAAGCTTAGAAATTCAAAATCAGAGCTACTTAACAAGGTTGGAGATACTTACCATAGATGGCGATATGAAATAGCAAACGCATTTACTAGGGATGCAAAACAAAATAGATATAGCAATGCAATTGCTGAATGCATTAATAATCTGCTAAAAACAATTATCAAATCAGCATATGGATACCATAATTTTGAACGTTTTAGAAAACGCGCAATGATGATAATAACTTACTCAAAAAATGACATATGAAAAGGGCACGATTTTACTCGTACCCTATGAGCACAGTTTATTTCACAGTTTTGCTACCTTGTACTTAGAAAAGCACAATTAAGCACAGTTTATTTCACTGAGCCAGAAAAAAAGAGCCCGAAGGCTCTTCTTTAGTTGAAATTTATTTATCGGAATTATTGAACACTATTTTGCATAGAGACATAGGTGTCGAGATCGCTTGGAAGAACGACGTCGACATCATCACCATACTTGAATGTCAATTCAGTTTGAACATCAACATCAGCATATAAATCAATTTCAGAAGCAATTAATTCGCTAAGGCTGGTATCAATCGTGAAATCTAAATCCAATAAAACATCAGATAAGAGAGCATCTTGATTTAATAAGATGGTTAATTTAATGGCATCGACATCGATGATAGCGGCGATTTCAGTTTCAAAGGCTTCGATAACTTCAGATGTCGCAGAGGAATCAAGAAGTGAACTATAGAGAAGTCCAGCGAGGCTGACAACAGCGTCTTCATCAAGATTGACAGCGATACCAAATCTTCCGTCTTCATAGTCTAAGAGAGTGACGTAATCTTGAAGGGCGCCTAAAGAAGCGTCGTTAATGACATCACCTAGTGATTCTTTGACTTCTTCGGCTGTTGGAAGTTGTTCAAGATCAAAAGCTTCGCCTAAGATGTTTGGCAAAACAGGAAGTAGTTCTTCAGAAACAACTTGTTCAAACATAATTTTTTCTGGAATGCTTTCCATAATGGCTTCAACTTGACTACTATCTTCGTAATTCATGCCCAAAATGGTGCTGACCATTGAACGGAATTCAGCATCAGAAGCATCGATATATCCAGAACCATTGGATAAATAGGCGGCTAAATCGAGACCCGATTGACTGAGTTGGAGATCATAAGCAGTTTCTTCACCAATAACTGCGCCTTCAGCAACAGATAATGATAAATTTTGAATGCTCGCTGCAGCTTTGAGATCACTTAACGTTGAACTTGTTAAACCTTCGGCCGCAAAATTTGCTTTTCCTGATAAATCAAGAGCTAAGAAATTATGACCCGCCACTTCGTTTTCTTGTTCATCCATGAAGGTCTCACCAACTTGGACATTCAAATGTGTTTTCTTAAGGTTTAAATTAGCTTCAAATGAGTCTAAATCGATAAGAGAGTCATATGCTCTGCCAATGGCGTTTAAGGTGCTAGCGGCTGTCGCTTGTTCACCACCGCTTGGTAAAGATCCGGCACTAAGTCCATTACCGGTACAAGCGGAAAGCAATAATGTACTTGTCGCAATAATTAAAATTTTTTTAACTTTCATGAGTAAACCCCCTTTTAATATTTGCAATTCTATTATAATGCACATATGTATTTCTTGCATACATAATTTTTTTACAAAATAAAAAACGAGGAATCGAAATCCCTCGTCAATTTAAACTAAAAATATGTTAAATAGTCGCAGCGCTTATTCCACTAACGATGGCGGCAATGAGAGCAATTGTGTAGCCAACAATCGCGATAGCACCAAAAACAATAGAAACAATAGCGACTGGCTTAGCAATCTTTGTAAAGATAGTGAATGGCTTTTTATGACCACCATTGGATTTAGTGTTAAAGCTCAACGAAACGATGCCGAGGACGACACCGGCAATACCACCAATAATCCAGCCACAAGAGAGACAGAAACCAACGATTGAGAGAATAAAAGCGATAAGAGCGTTCTTATCATTAGGATTCATCTCAGCTGAAGCCGGGGCTTGTCTTGGTTCTTCCGCATTCATGTTTTCTTTTTCTTCCATAAAAAATGTTAATTATTTGTCAATTATAGACATTTCTCCTTTAATGTTATTGTATGCAAAAAATAATGATGTCGCAATAAAATAAAGCGATTTAGTTTTTAAATGTTCGAACGGCTTTAATGGCGTGTTTCCATCCTTGATAACGGCGGGCAATTTCAGCTTTTGTCATCTGTGAATGGAAAACAGCTTGATAAGAATGAATGCGTTTAATCTCTGAAATGCTTTGATAGAAACCACTATCTAAACCAGCTAGATAGGCCGCTCCTAACGCACTCGTTTCTAAACAGACAGGCAACATGATATCAATCTGCAAAATGTCACTTTGAAATTGCATGAGATATCGATTAGCGGTCGCCCCGCCATCTACTCTCAAACTTTTTACACTACACTTTGTCTCACGATTCATAACTTGAAAAACATCTTTGCACTGATAAGCAATGCCTTCTAAAGCGGCGCGAACAATTTGATTCTTATTAGTGCCGCGAGTAATGCCGACAATGGCGCCACGAGCATCATCATCCCAATAGGGAGTTCCCAAGCCGACAAAAGCCGGAACAAAGTATAAACCTTCAGTATCTTCGCAGTGCAGAGCTAGATGTTCGCTATCGCTCGCTTTATCGATGAGTTTGACTTCATCGCGTAACCATTGCACGACGGCGCCACCGACAAAAACCGAGCCTTCTAAAGCATAGGTAACTTGATCACCAATTTGCCAAGCGACTGTCGTTAATAAACCAGCGTGAGAAAAAATGGGATTTTCTCCAGTGTTGAGAAGCATAAAACATCCCGTTCCATAGGTATTTTTGCTTTCTCCTTTGTCAAAACAAGTCTGACCAAATAAAGCGGCTTGTTGATCTCCAGCAACACCACGGATAGTGATTTCAGGGTGAAAGAATTTGGCAATCCCATAATTATAAGAAGATGGCTTAACACTAGGTAACATCTTGAGAGGAATATTGAATAGATCACATAATTCTTTATCCCACATCATTGTATTGATATTGAATAATAATGTCCGGGAAGCATTTGAGACATCAGTGGCGTGAACTTTGCCCTTAGTCATCTTATAAATGAGCCAAGAATCAATCGTTCCAAAAAGGAGTTCGCCTTTTTCGGCTTGCTTTTGACTTCCTGGCACATGATCAAGAATGAAGCGAATTTTACTAGCTGAAAAATAAGGATTGATCAACAAACCCGTTTTTTGATGAATAAATTCTTTTTTACTCTCGTATTTTTCACAGATATCGGAGGATTGACGCGACTGCCAAATAACAGCGTGATAAATAGGCATTCCCGTCTCTTTATTCCACACAATAGTCGTCTCTCTTTGATTAGACAAGCCAATGGAATCCACTTCGTTCATCGTGATGTTGGCTTTAATCAAAACTTCATTGATGACATCAATAATGGAAACCCATATTGAAAGAGCATCAGCTTCGACCCACCCAGGATGGGGATAAAGGCATTGAATCTCTCTTTGAGCGATAAAACGAGCTTGACCTTGATGATCAAACAGGATGGCGCGACTAGAAGTTGTGCCTTGATCAAGAGAGAGAATATACTTTTTCATCGTCATTATCTCGATTTAAATAAACGTTCAATATCTTTGATTTCTTTAACGATACCTTTTGAAAGGCATTCACCGCGACCATTGCTTATTAAGACATCGTCTTCAATTCGCACCCCAAAGCCTTTATCAGCGAGATAAAGACCAGGTTCAACAGTGATAACATTACCATTTTGTAAAGGTAGTTCTCGATTCGCACAGTCATGAGTATCGAGACCAAGGTGATGAGAAATATTGTGGAAATAGTATTTGACGATATCTTCATCTTCATCGAGAACATGGAGACGAACGCATTCTTTCTTCAAGTAATCTCTCGTAAAATCTTGCAAATCTTTAATCGTCATGCCCGCACGAACATGTTCAATAACAGCTTTATTACAATTTAAAACGGCTTGATAAACATCTCTTTGCAATCCCGAAAATACACCATTGACAGGAAAGGTGCGCGATATATCAGCGCAATATCCATTCATTTTATAACCCAAATCAAAGAGAATTAGATCATTTTCTTTGGTGACATCATTTTGCGTTGGGTAATGAAGGCAAGTGGCGTTTTTCCCTGAAGCCACGATGGTGGGAAACGCCAATTGACGATAGTCATGTTGACGACCAAAGAATTCAAATGAATCGCCAATTTTCTTTTCTAATAAACCTGGTTTAATGACCGAGATCAATTGGCTAATGCCATTATTTGTCGCGTTAATTGCGTTGAGCAATTCGCCAATTTCATCCGAAGATTTTACCATTCTTAACTCGGTGATAATCGGATAGATATTAATGGTTTTGATATGTGGGTACTCGTTATTGACGAATTTTTCAAATTCTTGCGTGGAGAAACTTTCCTTAATTTTTAATTCAGGAGTTAGATCTAAATAGAGAGTATCAATTTGCCCATATTGATTATTTTTGTGAGAGAGGACCAAAGATAGCATATTTTCAAAGTTATCCGTCAAATAAATATTCTGTAAACGCGATTTTTGGCGCGCTTCTTCTTGCGTGAGACGACGGCCAGTCCATTTCTCTTTTAATTCGTTATATTCATCAATAAAAAGATAAATTTTCTTTTCGCTGATGCCTTTGACAAAAAGAAGGACAGAGTTCTCTTGTTCGATATTGCTAAGATAGAAGAAATGACGATTAGCAATAAAAGGATAGTATTCATCTTCAGTGGCAATTTTAGGGGCGCCAGCAAAAACAACGGCTGCCGAATTTTCTTTCATCTGAGCGAATAATTTTTCGCGGCGATTTTCAATATCACTCATATATTACTCCTTAGCGATGACCGCTTGAACAGCGGCATCTATTTCAGGAAGATTTATCTCTTCCACTTTACCAGCGTCCACTAATTGAGCGTTTTGACTGTTTAAAGGGAGGCGCCCTAAGATTTCAAAATGGTATTTCTTGGCGAAATCTTCAAGATGTGACTCCCCAAAAACATTGATTTTTTTGCCGCAGTCAGGACAGACCAAATAAGACATATTTTCAATGACACCGAGCACATTAATGTGCATCATTTCCGCCATCTTTAAAGCCTTGGTAACAATTAAGGACACAAGATCTTGAGGTGAGGTGACGATGATTAAATCATCGACAGGCAAGGATTGGAAAATGGTTAAGGCCACATCTCCAGTTCCTGGAGGCATATCGATGAGAAGATAATCCAATTCTTCCCATAAGACATCCTGATAAAATTGTTTAACCAAATTCGCTAATAAAGGACCGCGCCAAATAATGGGATCAGAATCATTTTCTAACAAGCAATTAGCGGAGATAATCTTAATTCCTGACTTGCTGACTAGGGGATAGATGAGGTTATCTTCTCCATAAGCCTTTTCTTCAATATGAAAAGCTTTAGGGATACTGGGTCCAGTGATGTCGGCATCAAGAATACCGACCGAGAAGCCTTGCTTCTTTAATGAGGTGGCTAATAAAGAAGTGACATAAGATTTGCCCACTCCTCCCTTGCCGGATAAAACACCGATCACCTTTTTAATGTGTGAGCGGTCATTGAGTTGAATTTTTTGAATTTTACTCTCGCACGTTTCACTGCTCTCGCAATGTTCGCAATCATGATTGCATTCTGCCATATTTAATTTCCTCCTATAATTCTTTAATGGAAGCGCTATTTAAGGCATTGATACCCGCTTGAAGATAGGTTCTCAAAAGGCGAGAAGCTCCCAATTTAATGCCCCCGTAATAACGGGCGATAAAAATAACCACATTATTCATCTCTCGTTTATAGAGAAGCTCTAATAATGGTCGACCGGCCGTTCCTTTCGGTTCGTGGTCATCGCAAGATTTACTTTTGTTATCGACGCGATAAGCATAGACAAGATGTTTGGCTTTGGCGTGTTTTTTCTTCATTGTTGACCATAAATCTTTAAAAGTATCAACATCATTGAAGGGAAGGACGATAGCAACAAACTTCGATTTCATCACTTCCAAGGTTTCTTCGCTTCTTTCACTAATGGTTTGCATATTAAGTGAGAGATAGATAATTCGCTAACGAGACTCCGTAGGCACTGAAAGTAAATCCAGTGGCATAGACATCCGAGGTATAATCACTCCAAACTGGAGGCGAAGATTGAGTAATCAGGCCGAGATTATCATGGAGGCGAGAGAGATAGATAACTTTCGCCGCTCCACTATCATCCATCAAAGCAAAAGCGTCAGTCATTTCCGCATAAGTCGGATAAACACTATGATTGATAATTTCACTAATCATCATGGAAGCACTTAAAGAGCCATTGAGACCATGACACTCATCGGCATTGACATTGGCGTAGACATTTTCATCTACTTCCGCATAAGTGCTAACTCCAAAATGAACTTCGGTATAAGTATAAGAAGTGGAGGCGAGATTGGTATATTCTCTCTCCATCACTTGATCAAGTAAACAAGACATCACTTCACTAGCAAAATAAGAGCGGACATTAGTTCCATCACCATAAGCATCATAAGCAGCTTGCATAGCAAGTGTGACTTCGTTTCTCGTCGCAGTAATTGAATCGAAGTTTGAAATATCGAGATTGTTGCCGTCAATGCTATCCGCATATTGCGCTAGACTATAGAATCCTTTGGATTCAGCCTCGTCATCATAATTTGCAAAAGTAAAGATTTTTGAGAGAGTAGCGATTTTTTCTTCGGGAGTTGAGCCAGTCACATAGTCACCCATATTTGCTCCGTTAGCAGGATCGCTAGAACCAGCGGTTAAAACATTATAGATAACAAGACCACGAGCAGAGGCAGAATAAGGAGCAAGAGACCACATCGTATTGTAGTTGCCACCACTATCTGTGTTGAGAATGCGACTATGACTAATAAAACTAATAATGCCATCAAAATTCGCGGTATTATCCGCTAAAGTAATTATATTATCCATCCCGTAATAGCCTAAGAAATTGTCTTCGCCATCGAGTTGCTGCATATTGGTTAAAGCGGAATAGATATTATTAATTTCGCAGTATTGAATATTGCTGGCTCCGCGTGTGCCTCCATATTGGTATTGACCAATATCAAAGTAGGCGTAATTAACACTGTTATAAGATGAGAGATCAGATAAGCCAATAGCGTCAAAACCTTGGCTCACAAAAACGGGGAGAACATCATCAAGAAAGTCGACATGATTAATAGCCATCATAATAGTTTTTGTTTGAGCAGGATCTAAATTTTCCATCGCGATATTAGCGACATTTAATGAACCACTATCGCCTAAAATATTTTGTCCAGCGGAAATGAAATCGATCAAAGCGTGAATTTCATCATCATTGGTCACTTTAAGCCAGCATTCATGATAGCCAGTGGGATTAAGGGTTGTGACATCCAGTTTATAAGCCTCATCGTAGTCAGTAATCGCTTTGATTTTTAGCATCATTTGATTATCGCCATCGACAGGATAAGCATAATCCGTCAAACCAGATTTATCCGTAAACATATTGATAATTTGTTCAAAGACAGTCATGTGGACATCCGAGGTGAGATATTGATTATTCAAGTGAAGGATGTGACTTGAATAAGAATCAGCGAGGATATCATAAATATAATTATTTTCAAGTAAGGCTTTAATAACCGCCAAATTATCAATTGTGTTAGTGCCCAAAATATTTGAGAATGATTGATAATCAGTCAACAAAGTGCCGATATTAGCGATTTCATCGACATCGTATTTGAGATTGTAGTTGGTCGTTCCACTGAGGGTGTAATGATAGTAACAAGAAGCATCAGATAAAGTGACACCATCTAAAGCCGAGAAATTGCTATTCATCACTTTGGAAATCAAATTAGGAACGGCATCATAGAGCGATTCAGTATTATTTAAAGAAGTTAAAACACTCATGACATTATCGACATCAATTGAGGCAACATCCATGCTATCAAAACTATCGATGTGGAAATTCAAAGCAGCTGACATGAAGTTGCAAATGCTATCAATTTCAGTCGATTGATTAGCGAGTGAAAGAGCGTTCGTTCCCGTGCCATCATAAGTAAATAAAGTTCTCGCGAGATAGGTGGCTTTTTCGCTCGCGCTTGAATAATAACCAGCCGTAGCGTTAGCTTGATCTTTTGGACTGCTCGCACTATAAATACTTGAAGATATCGAATCATAATTAAAAATCTCAGCGCACATCTCTTGGAAAACTGTCATCTCCGAAGATGAGGCGTTGGTCAATACGACATCGTGATTGATATCAAAGGAAAGGGCGAGAAGCGGGCCAGAGGTATGGAATATTTTACTCTCTTGGAAATCGTGCAAGAAATTGCTGAGAACTTGAATAGAGGCTTGTGAATCACCGATTGTATCAAAATCAGGGAAAGCGGTCGTATCACCATTTTCATAACCAGAAATCTCTCCGAGAAGATTAGTGATAATCGTGATATCGCTATCCTCGAGATGAGCGCTCCAATTATATTGTTGTCCACTGAAGAGATTGTCTTCATCGAAATACTGATAGAAGATATTGGCATCCGCGAAATTGATATTGTTCATGCTGCTGATGAAACTATATTGAGAGGCATTTTCTAAAGAACGAGAAATACTATTTGAAACACAATCATAAAGAGTATCAGTATTGTTCAAGGCACTAAAGATTTGACGAATGGCAGTAATATTGCTGTTTCTTGATAAGTCGAAAGTATCAAAATCAAAAGTGATGGTACCATCCGTTTTGCGGAGACCTTCGTAATTATCGGCTGTATCAGCAATCGGACCGCCGACAATGGAATCAATAACGGTGAAAATAGCGTTGATTTCATCTTCTTGTTCACTGTAATCGAAAGCATTTGCTCCAGCATAATCAAAATAGTGATCAAGAATATAATTGACTTTCGCTACCGCCATTTGTTCATCGGTAGGGGGGGTGCCACTTGAGGTAAGATAAGCGGAGTAGTCATCGTAATAATATGTATCTTTTGGACTAGTTGAATTATAGATTATTTTAGCCATATCGGCCGTAGTCAAGAAAGCTCCTAAACCATTTTGGAAAACAGTGGGGTAATAACCATCGGTATCATCGCTTAAATCAGGATCGAGACATGAGCCTTTACGATGGAAGACCATTGATTCTTGAATGCTGATTATGGCTTCGCGGGCTTGAGCGGAAAAATCAGCGTCAATCTCATCGGGAATTAATTGATTATTAGAATCGAGAATACCTTCGTTAACCATATATCGATAAGTCGAATAGATATCGCTGAGATGATCAATTTCTCCTTGTCGTAATGAATAAGAGGCTGGATAATCGTACATTCCTTGATCGCATGAAATAAGATAAGAAGTATAAGCTGGAGAGAGATCGAAGAAAGCATCACCGAGGCTATTGGTAAAAGCTGATTTAGCAATTTCAAAGAAATTGTATGTAGCAACACGCAAACAAGTCGTGTTATTAACAGCATCGAGAAGTCCTGAGAATGTCTCGGTCGGTAATTCTAAAAGGTTGGTGGTATTAACAGCTTGATTAACCCAATAGATGATGTCCGTGAGACGGCCGATTTCATCGAGTTCCATCACCGCTGAATAGTCAGTAATAAAGGTCGGATTATCCCAGTAATTGGTATAGGCGGTATAAGGCGAAACATAGATAGATGTATCAAAGGAAGCGACATAGCCATCGTTATACCAATCATCCTTTTCATCGAGATGAGCAAAATCGTTTTCCACAATGGTATAACCACCGCTATCTTGAGTTCCCCATGAACTATCCCAAACAGTGGGATCTTTGACTAAATCATAGGTGTTTGTTCCGTCGGAAAAATTGCTTAAACTACTCTTCACTTTAACATAGAGCCAGTCTGAGAAAAGATAATCGCCACTATCTTTTTCGACAAAGATGGAGGAATCAGCGAGGGCGTGCAAGAGATCGTTGAGACCAACCACATTAGAAATACTATTTAAATCAAGATTAGAGAGATCAATTTGCACCTCGCCAATCGTGGTTAAAATAGTGCCTAATTTTTCACCTTCTTCATCCCAATCGGTGACATTCGTGAATGAAACACCTTGATCGAGAATTCCGGTTTGCTCTAACTGAGCATCGAGGAAAGTTCCCATGGTGCCAGCAAAAACAGCGCTTTTGCTCACCGCAGTGAGAATACTAGAGAGATGATATTGAGTTTCTAAAGAAGCGAGATGGGTAGTGATTTCACTACCAGATAAATAAGCGCTATCCGACATGACTTCCATAATGCCCGTCGCGCCAAGAACTTGAATAACATGAGCGATAGCACCATTTTCACCATCAAAGATGGCGTTTCCATATCGATCATGGTAATAATCGCCATTTTCATCCGTGGAATTAGCCCAGATAATACTATCATCATCTAAGAGAGTTTGATCAAAAGATAAACCAGTGACGCTTAACGAATCACTGAAAATAAAGGTCATAATATTGAAATAATTTTCATTTAAGGTATAAGAATCGCCAGCTTCAGGAACGGGGTTGATAATGGCACAGCCATAAACAGTATCCAAAGCATGAGCGATTGATTCATTGGCGGCGCCTAATTGGGCAATTAATTCTGAAGTAGTATATCCACCCGCTAAGACATCAGAAAGAACACCAAAATCTTTGATTGAATTGATAATTTTTGCTAATTCTTTGCCGACCGTGGATGAAGCCTCAGCTTTATCAATACCATCGATAATGATGTCGACATTAATGTTATTTTGTTGGAAAGATTGTGCGACATCACCAGTTGTCAACATCGATTTTAAGGTGGGGAGAAGAATGGCGTAGATAAGTTTTGAATTATCCATGCGCTTTAAAACTTTAGCGAGAGTTAAGATGAGATCATCATCAATATCACTCAAACTTCCGCCTTCTGGAATGATGCTTCCACTCGTTAATGTATTTAAGGTATCAGCGTCTCCTTGGAATGCTTCTAAACAATAGAATAAGGCATTGAATTCTTCCTTATAATTCTTCATCCATTTCCCAGTTGATAATTCATCCATCACGCTGGTGATAGCAGCGCTTGAAGTGTCATCTCCGAGGGATTCACCTAAAAGTTGTGTCACTTTATTCAGAATTGTTTTGCACAGAGTTAAATCGAGAAGAGAATAACGGCGACCACTAATTTTTTTACCATTTGAATAAACGATGGTTCGTCCATCCGAATCAAGATTAATCAATTCATTGGCTGAATTAGTTTCGCCGACAATTATTCGTTTATATTCATCGATATTATCAAGTAAAACATCAAATAAAGTCGGGTCTGTTGTCTCACCTTCACGGCGAGGGGCTAAACCACTACCACCTTCTTCGACAGGGGTTTCACTACTCGATGTCATGCTCATAATGGCAGGTAAAATGCGCGTGTCAACAGCATACATTTGATAGACGCAATCAAAAACAGTACTTAGTTCAAAGCCCCAATCAATATCATTTAGTGCTTCAAAGGTAGCGGGGAAATATTCTTGCATCGTCGGATCGCTGCTGATGATATATTCAATGACGGCGGGAATGGCACGCGATAAGATTTTTGAATCGCTGATGCTTGATAAAGCGTGATAGACATAGGTATAAGTTTGGGCATTGAGCATATCGCCAACGATTTGAGTAGCGTCTGTCGGCGTGACAAAATTACCTTCTTCATCGACAAAGGCATCAAAGAGACCGCTATTAGCAATATCAATTGCCATCGTTTCAAAGACATCTAATTCATTATCCCAATCGATATCAGACATATCTAAAGCTGAAGTATCAATATAATTAGCGAGGAGGTTGGAATTGAGACAAAGCTGAGTGGCAAGAGGCAAGACAAGCATAACAAGATGAGAATCTTTGAGAGCGGAAAATAAATCTTCAATATAGGCTTGGCTGACGATAGCGGGGACATCGACGGTAATATCATTACCTTCTCCGATAGCGATGTTTTCAACTAAAACATTAGCGATTTCCGTTAACTCAGAAATACTGCTGATGACACCGATAGAACCATTTTCTAAGGTTGTGGAAGTTAAATTGTTAAGAATGGTCGCATCGAGAGTGAGACCGGTAGAAGGATCAACTGTCCAATTAAAGAAGGTTTGAGCGAAAAGAGAATTATCATAAGAATTAACGAAAGTATTAAGATAACTGACAAGTTCATTATCATCATCGCGATCGGCATAATTTTGATTGATAATATTAACCATTGAAGTCAGAGGTGAGATCAACAAAAATCCGACGACGGTGTAAGTGATGACATTCATTAAAAGACCGGCCCAGCGGACTTTAATTTTCTTGCGAGCTAATTTGGGAATTAAATGTTTAAACAAAGCATGCCACAAGATGGTACAGAATAATGAGCCAAGCGTGACGATTAAAAGCATAATGACAATAAAGGCCGCCAATTTGACGACGGAATAGACTAAAGCTTCAGCGAATTCGGTGGCCGCCGCATAACTTCCTGAAACATTATAAAGAAAAAAGTAACCGCGAAAACAAGAGATCAAGGTGTCATGAAAAGAGGTAATAGGCGCATAATATGATACGCCTGTTGTCGTGTTTGAAATAATGATTGTTTGATAAGGAATAAAAGGAGAGAGATCGATACTTCCGATTATATTGGCGATGGGTGAAAGCGATAATAGTCCGATGACAACAAGAATTAACATAAAGAGCATCCGATATGTCGAAGCCCAAATTCCGCGCTTAAATCCTACGAGACCAGCGATAAGAAAACCGAGGATAATGAGAATGAAAAGAACGATCAGACCGATATTGACAATTTGTGCGAACAATCCAACTGACATTATTACCTCTCCTCTTTGAATTTCATAACTTTTAGTTATTATTACTCTTAAAGTTAATTTTAGTGTATAGTTTTTTTATCGGGAAATAAAGAAAATGTTATTGAAAAACACCGTTTGTCCAAAATGCGGTTCTGTCTATGATGCGACGGAATCATTTTGCCCAAAATGTCAGGAAAAAAATCCTAACCCAGCTTCCCATCGTAAACAGCACGGTCTTGTCTGGCTTCCTAAGTGGCAAGAAATCACTTTTTTCTTAGTCGGATGGCTGGGATTAAAAATTGTTAGTTTTATCATGCAATTCATTTTCTACTACATGTATAAAAATGGAGAGGTTGTTCTTTTTTCCGCTATCTGCAATTTTAGTGCCTATTTCATTATTTTTGCGGGCATGGTTTTTCTAATTATTCAAAATCATAAAAGAATTTTATCTCCCTTCAAAAAATTCGTTCCCTATGCAGCTGGTATCGGCATTGGTGTCGCCACTTTGGTTGCTAATGGCGTTTATTATTCCATTATTTCAAACTTCTATACATTTGGGGTCAACGCGAATGAGACCCTCGTTCAAGACATTACCATCTCTTATCCCATCTTGGCCGTTATTTTCTTTGTCATCATTGGACCGATTTGCGAAGAATTAACCTATCGTTTGGGTTTCTTTAGTTTCTTTGCGCGCATTAGAAAATGGGTGGCTTATGTCGCCACTGTTCTCGTTTTTGCCTTAATTCATTTTGATTTTTTCGCTGGTTCAAGCGAAGCTTATTTAGTGGAATTATTGAATTTACCTTCCTATCTCATCGGCGCCGCTGGACTTTGCTTAGCCTACGATTATTTTGGTCTGCCGGCTTCTTTAACCGCTCATGTATTAAATAATTTTCTCTCCGTGATGGGAATCTTTTATAAGCATTCGTTAGGATTAATTTAGATGATGACAAAATCTCCAAACAAATGGCTATTCTTCTCCAATTTTAGCCTCAAATTGCTCGCTCTTTTTTTCATGACATGTGATCATGTTGGCTTTATGCTCCAGTATTATTACTTGACGCCAAATTCTCCCATTGTCATCGTTTTACGAGTTTTAGGAAGGCTAGCGATGCCACTTTTCTGCTTCTTAATATATGAAGGAGTTTCGCACACAAGAAATTTTGGCAAATATGCTTTGCGGTTAGGCTTGATGGCGGCTTTTATCAGTGGAGCTTTTGCTTTTTTAATTTATGCCGATACTCCCTTTTCACTTTCAAATTTAAGCGCGACCGGAAATATCTTTTTAGATCTCTTACTCGGCGCCGTGGCTCTCTTCTGTCTAAAGCATCCAAAAGGAGCGATTAAATGGCTCGCTCTTCTCCCTGTTCTTTACGGTATTCTTTGCTTTGGTGTCACAACATATGAAGCTAATACCGGAGCGATTATCAATTGGTTGCCTCAATATATTCGCACTCAATATGGATGGTTTGGCATCGTTCTAATCATCGGCTTTTATCTCGGCTATCTCATCAAAGAGTATTATTTATCAACTTTTGCCATCAATTCTGGATTAGATAAAGAAATTCTACGTGGCAGTTCATTTGATATCAACGCCACACGATTAGCGAATATGGCGGTCGTCGTGATTGTCTGTTTAATTCTATATGGATTAACTTGGATAATAAGTATCCCCTATCTCCCTTATCAATGGGTGGCGCTTTTTTCTGGAGCATTACTTTTGTGCTACAACGGGAAACGTGGCTATAATAAAGCATGGTTCGAGTATGGGGCCTACTTATATTACCCTCTACATCTAGCCATTATCGCGGTGATATTCTATCTTATCACCCTATAGGAGGAAAAAATTATGATCAAACACATTGAAAGCGCTCAAGAATTTAACACATTAGTCAGCAAAGGAAAAGTCTTCGTCGACTTCTTCGCCACTTGGTGTGGTCCTTGCAAAATGCTCTCGCCAGTCGTCGAAGCTGTCGATGCTAGTGGAAAAGTTAGCGACACCTTAATTTTAAAAGTCGATGTCGATAAACTTCCGAGTGTCGCTGCTCAATTCGGCATTCAATCCATCCCCACACTCATCCTTTTCAACGATGGAAAAATGGTGAAACATTCTTTAGGCTACATGAATCAAAATCAACTTCTCGATTTCTTAAAATAACCGATTGTCAAAACCGTATGCGAGTTATATAATATAACCCGCTACGATTTGCAAGTGTAGTTCAGTGGTAGAACACTAGCCTTCCAAGCTAGTTATGCGGGTTCGATTCCCGTCACTTGCTCCATGACATTTATGAAGAGAGGCAGGTTCTCTCTTTTTTATTTTATGAGCACATAATAAAAAGAAGTCTTGCTTTTAATTAATATTTAAAGTAAATATTTATTATTCAATAATTGTGTTATTGTATGAACGGAGGTTTTATATGAAAAATAAAAGTTCAATTGGAATCGTTATCGATTCTACCACGACTCTCGATCCTCAATTAATAAAAAATTATGGCATTAAAGTTGTTTCCTTAAATGTCCATACCAAGGAATTTAACAAGAAAGAAACGGAAACAGCCGATGAAGAAATCATCTCCCAATTAGATGATGTGAAGAATTTATCAACTTCTTCTCCCTCGCCTCTTGATTTTGCTGAGGCTTATAACGCCTTATTTGACGAAGGATATAAAAGTATTATTTGCCTTCCTTTATCAAAAGAGATATCATCGACTTTTCAGTCGGCTATTTTAGGCAAAACTTATGTCAAGAACAGCAAAAATATCTTTGTGGGAAATTCTCTATATTGCAATTTTGGTCTCGCTAATATTATTGAGACTATGCTTCCTATGTTTGAGAAGAGCACAACTACTTTGAATGAAGTGAGTCAAGCTTTTAAGGAAAGAAACATCAATTCAGATTTGCAATTCAGCGTTTTAAATCTCAAGCACTTGGTCAATGGCGGGCGCCTTTCAAAGATTGCCGGTCTCTTGGGAAGCATTCTTCATGTTAAACCCATCATCCAGATGAAAGATGGCAAATTAAAATTAGCGAAAAAAGAAATTAACATGACAAAAGTCATCAATGTTTTTATGGCGGCAATTAAAGTCTATGCGGATAAATTTAGAGAAGTTTTTGTTAAAATTGTCGATCTCACTCAAAACGATATCGCTGAGAAAATTGTTCATTTAATCAATGTCACTTTCCCCAAAATTCACACTTCGCGCATCAGCACTGTTCGCCCAACCTTTTTCATTCACCTCGGCAATAGCGGGGTAGGCTTTAGTGTTGTGGCTTTTGATTAAAGGTATGAACTACGAAATTGTCTTAGCCACTAACAACAAACATAAATTAAAAGAAGTCCGGGAAATTTTATCGCCTCATGGAATCATTGTTTATGGACTTGGGGATTTAAATCTTCATCCAGGTGAAGTCGATGAGAATGGCACCACCTATTTTGAAAACGCTCTTCTCAAAGCTCAATCAGTCCAGAAATTGACAAAATTACCCATTATTGCCGATGATTCAGGATTAGAAATCACCGCTCTTAATGATGAACCTGGTCTTTATTCAGCCCGTTATGCCCTTAAGCATCATGGGCACGCTCAAGCCATAAAAGATATCTTAGAGAGACTGAAGAATCAAGATCGTTCAGCTGCTTTTGTCTGCAGTATTTGTCTTTTAAATGTCGAAGATCATCCTCTGCAATTTGAGGCTCGCGTCCCAGGTCATATCGCCCTTGAAACACACGGTGAAAGCGGTTTTGGTTATGATCCTATTTTTATCGAAAATAGCTCAATGATGACCTATGCGGAAATGTCTCAAGAAATGAAAAATAAACTCTCCCATCGCGGAAGAGCGCTCTATAAACTTCTGACTTATTTAAAAGTTAATCAGTTAATTAAGCGATGACGCTTCTCTAACTTTTGATGCGCAAAGATAAAAAATATCAAACTCACAAGAGCCAAGCAGAAAGAAACGCACATCAAAATAATAAAAATAATATTATCGAAATGTTGATGAGCAAAGATAACACCCAAAATATCGAAAGCAAAGAAAGCAAAAAAGACGATAGCAAGAGGAAGCATTACTTTCATCAAACGATAGAGAGTGAGATTGTTCGGATAGACATGATCTTTAATTAATTTGCGACCTTTTTTGGCGTTCTCATCGCGAAGAGCTTTAGGGGAATAATGGTTGATTTTTATTTTGTTTTGTCGATCGCTACGACCGAGTAAAACATCACCGCGTTCAGAAACACCGACATAACCATAAGAATACCCATCAATAGTCAACCAGCGTTTTGTTAATTCCATACTTTTATCTTGAATGGAAGCTTCAAGATTTTTCATCGCTACTTTCAAATCAGGATGAGGCTTCTTTTGAGATTCGAGATAACGGTATTCTTCATAGATATCTTGTTTCAAATCATGCATGTCCTGAAGATGAGAAAAATAAAATTTAATGCAATCGATATCATAAAAATATTGATGAACCATCAAACGGTGGCGAAATAAAAGATCATACTCATTGACCGCTGAGAGAACATGACCGAGAAAAGCAAAATAGGAAGAGGCATTTTTTTCTTCGTGAAATAATGATTTTTCTTCATCAAAAAGGAGGATGAAATCTTTAAATTTAGCCTTCCGTAAAGTCGACATATATAAAAGAGATAATAGCCTTCCATACAAAGCATCGACATTGTGAGCATCAATTTCTAAAATATGGGCGAACATGCCATAGGCTTTTTCAAAGTCGATTGCAGAATAAAGAATCAAATTCGCTTTCGTGATTTTCTTCTCAATAAAAATATCATAAGCACGGATGGCTTCATTCGGATTTAACTTTGCCATACAATGCGGACAATAGCAGACATCAGCTTCAGCATTGACCTCAAAAATGTGATATCGATCATTGGTCGTGTGGCAATGAGGACAATAGGCTTTTTTCAAACTCATGAAATGATTTTATCATTTTTTTTCAATATTTCAATCTATCCTCTATTTTGGGTCATCTTTCTCGTGATACAATAGCGGTATGAAATTTCAAATAACGAAGTTTGATCTAGAAAAAATCTATCACCTCTTTGAAGTAAAAGAGACCAATATTGCCTTAGCTAATATGCTTCTTTATTACTTTCAAATCGAAGCACCGATGAAAGAGGCAAAAGATCCAGATGATTATCTCAATAAAATGATTGAGGTCTGTGAAATTGATAAGAATAATAGCGATAGCATCAAGATAATTAATCAACAAATCAAGCCCGCTATCTCTTGCCTTGATGAAAAAATCATTACTGATGATATCTATGTTTCAACTTTAAAGTTTCCCACAATCGATATTCATGATCGCGAATTTATCACTCAATCATACGCTCCTTACCAAGGTTTTTCTTATGACGACATCAGTGTCACTGATGATGACTTTAAAGAAATTCAAAAAGTTGGTTATTTTACCTCCAAAATTGCTTATCCAGTTCTCTCATATAAAAATGAAGTATGGATGTCAGTGACACCCAATGAGATTAGGACATTAGAAATTCCACTTCAAAACGCCGCGGGAAATATCATCACTTTTGGATTAGGAATGGGCTATTTTGTCTATCTGGCTTCTTTAAAAGATGCGGTAAAATCCATTACTGTCGTGGAGAAAGATCCTTTCATTATTCAATTATTCAAACAATACTTATTACCCCAGTTTAAAGAAAAACAAAAGATTACCATTATCGAGCAAGACGCTCGCGAATTTATTGAACAAAAACATCAATTTGATTTTGCTTATGTGGATCTTTGGCACAATCCCAATGATGGTCTTCCTCTTTATATAGTCTTTAAAAAAGCCGAGATTAACTTTCCGCATTGTCATTTTGACTATTGGCTGGAAACTTCCATTCTCGCTCTTTATCGACGCTGCTTTTTGACCGTCACTTTAGAGCAATTAAACAACCTTCCCGCTAGCGAATATCTAAAAGCCAAAAACGAGACTGATAAAATCATCAACGACATCTATACAAAGACGAAGAATCTCACCATTAAAAGCTATGAGCAATTCCATCATCTATGCACGGATGAAGAATTAAAGAAACTCATAGTGAAGTAATTATTGATAAAATAATGGCTTTTTGCGGGAAAATTCCTTTAAAAAGCCATTTTTTTATTGATGTTGTTGTAATTCTTTTTCAATCCGATCGGTCACTTCTTGACATTTCTTATAAATATTTTCAATGGGCTCTCCAACAAAGAAGCGTCCTTTTTCGTAAAGGATTTTACCGTTAATCATCGTCATGATAACATTTTCTTTACTGCCGCTATAAACGATATTATCAATAATGTTATTTAAGGGTTGCATGTTGGGTTTGGCGAGGTCAATTTCAATGATGTCCGCTTTTTTTCCGACTTCCAAAATGTCACAGTTTGTTAAATTCATCGCTTTGGCTCCATTGACAGTGGCCATCTTTAAAATTTCATAAGCCGGGAGAGAATTAGCGTTTTGATTAGCTAACTTAGTTAAACTAAAAGCCAAGGTCATTTCTTTAAACATATCCAGGCAGTTATTGCTCGCTGGCCCATCCGTTCCTAAAGCGATATTTAAACCCGCGTCACGATATTTTTCAAGAGGAATGATGCCACTTGCTAATTTACTATTGCTTCCAAAACAAGCGACGACATTTAAATGATGCTTTTGGAATATTTCCACATCATGATCATCTAAATAGATGCAGTGATATGCTCCACCGCCATAATCAAATAATCCTTCTTTATCAAAAAAATCCACCGGCGACATAGCGCGTCGATTAAAGCAATCTTCGACTTCGCTTTTTGTCTCGCAAATATGAACATAAAAAGGTGCCTTAAGCCTGTGAATAGCCTGATGAAGGGCTTTGATTTCTTCCGGCTTAGCGGTATATTCGGCGTGAAGACCAAAACAGTAGCGGACGAGACTATCGCTTGTCTCATTGATTTGATGATAGAGGCGCATTAATTCCTCAGGATCATTATATGTTCCTAAGAGGAGAATTCGCATGCCCATCTCTTGAGCGGCTTTAGCCGACATCAAGGGAAAATAATACTGATCAAAGCAAGCTGTAATTCCGCTTGTTAAATATTCTAAATAAGCTACTTTAGATAAATGATAAACATCGTCAGGCTGTAACAAATTTTCCCGAGGAAAAACGACATCAAAAAGCCAATCATGAAGAGAAAAGCCATCAGCTTTACTTCGTAAAAAAGTCATCGCACTATGGGAATGAGCGTTTTTAAACCCTGGCATTAAGACATTGCCGTGACAATCGTGAACATAGTCAAAAGGGGCGTAAACCGAACTCATTGAACCGAGATAAGCTATTTTATCATCGATAACGACAATATTACCCATAAAAAGAGGAGTGTCATCCATCTTTAAAATACGAGCGTTTTTCAACAAAGTTTTCATGGCTTATATCATATCACGACCATCGTTTTTTTGGTATAAGAAAACCCTAACTAAGTTAGGGTCTTTTTTTACTTATGGACGAGGTTCATCGCATTGCGGACCTTGGCATCGCGGGTCTCCGTAATCCATATTCCAATCATATTCACTAGGAGAAGGATGCCAATCGGGATCACCATCAGGAGGGCATTGTTGGAAGAATTGATCAATGTCGCCATACATCCAATAATCGCCATCTTCATCATAATCACCATAGAAATCACCTTCCACACCCCACCACTGCTCATCGCCAAAAGCTGACTCACCAAATGATAAGGTATAAGAACCAGCTAATTGATCATCGTCGTTGATATAGAAAGTGAAATAATTTTGATAAGTTTTGGCAATATTAGGACGATAAAGAAGAGTAACACATGGTTTTGAACAACTATCAATTTCCTCAGTATTTTCCACTAATTGATAGGAAGAAGTAATTTGTGTCGAAGAGTTGATGATCTCATAATCACAAGTGACAAAATCGTTAGTACTAGGATGATTGGTGACATTTAAAGTATAGGTAGATGACATACTCACTGATAGACAAATATCCGAATCATCGTCGAGATCTTTAGTGCCAATGACAAGGTATTCGTTGGCGTCTTTAACAATTAAACCTTCCATCGAATAGCGAGTTTCATCATGATTTTCATTGTAATAAAAATTCATGGAACTAGTCTGAACTTCGTAGCGGTATTCTTCCTTATCAGAAAGAACAGGATTAAGCGTCGGCAATTGATCTCTTAGAATAATTTCTGAGGTATTAGCGTAAGAATTAATTTCCGTGAAGACATGTTGAACCATCGGAGAAGGTCCGTTATCATCCCAAGGATATTCGGGAGGTGGAGGAGGTGTTTCCTCTTTCACTTGATCATTAAATAATGATGAATTTTGATCAATTAAGCCTTCGAGATTAACATCATCATTGGATATCACATTGGATACTGTCGCCAAAGAAACTTGCATCGCTTCTTCTTTACCGGCAAATGTATAACCGATATTAGGAGTTAAGTCATTTTGATTAGTCACAAAAGCGAGGAGAACAAAAGTCAAGGCAACGAGAACAAAGGAAGGAACAGTAAAACTAATAACCATTTTCTTTCTCTTAGAAAGAGAGGGGCTACTTGATTTCATCATCAAAAATTGACTTTTTACTTCTAAACAACAATCAGGAATAATTTCGTCGTTTGTCGAATCGAGAATTTGCTTTTTTAGCAAACGTTCATCAAACATGATTTTTGCCTCCCAAAACACTCTGCAATTTTTTACGCGCTTCTTGATACATCCATGTCAATGTGCCGATGGGAATCTTCTTCATTTTGCTAATCTCTTTAAAGGTGTATTCACCGATCACATGAAGGAGAAAAATGTCACATTCCTTTTCGTTAAGAGTACTCTTTACTACTTCGAGAAGTCCAGTGTCGAGAAGACGATCGTTCGCATAGCTATAATTTTGTAACATCGAGACAAATTCTTTTTCTTTCTTGTGGCGATTATAGTAATTAATCGCTTTATTTTTGCTCGAAGCCACCAAAAAAGCTGGAATATCAGTATCAGGTTTTAGCTTATCTTTATATTGAAGGAAATCTAGATAAGTTTCCTGCATCAAGTCTTCGCTGGTGTCAGGATCTTTCACGATAAAATAAATGGTGTAGTAAACGGCTTTCTTTGTTTCCTCGTAAATTTCATCAAACGCTGAAAGATCATTACTATGTAATCGAGAAAGCCAATTCATTGTCAGATAGTTCCTTCACTTCTGACATTTATAATAACAAGTTATTAGTCATAAATGTTGGAAAATCGAAAATTCTTGGTTCTAATCGGTTTTTTCAGTAAAAAAAGCATAGAGAAAAAGACCAGGCGATGCCTGGTCATAATCACTATTAGTTTAAATTATGCACTAATTAATGATATTTTTTCTTCTTTAAGAGGTAAGAGATACCAGCGAATGAGCCCACTCCAACAAGTAAGAAAACGATAATATACATAGCCGAATTATTCGCTAAAACACTTGTGGATTGAGAAGAAGTTGAACGGCCAAGGAAATTTGTCGCAGAGTATTTAGCAACGATCATATCATAACGGTACATCGCTTGTTGAATCGCTGAGCCACTAGCATCGGCTGTCGTATTAACAATACTAGTTTGAATAGTGCTGTCGGCATTGGAGTAAACAGTTGTTAATAATGTCCAGTTCGTATCAGAAATGCCCGATAAAGCTGCGCATTCCGTCGCCGTTGTATCATTGAATAATTCGCCATAAGCATCAGCGGCACTGCTGAGAGGGACAATGGTCGCTTCAATAGAATTAACAAAGATACGTTTATTACTATCAAGAGTCGAAATTGTAAAGGAATTAGAGAGAGGATAGAAAGTATAATCAGCATAATTGCTTGATGAACCATCATAATAATTTGATACTTCTTTGCTCATTCCTGCACAAACAACTGTAGAGATATTAGTTGATAAATATGATTCGCATTTCACGACTATTTTGCTAACGACATAGTTGCTATCGGTCGTATCAATAGTTAAGGAGGCGCCCGTTTTTGAACCGCCAAACATCATATCAGTTGTCACTGGAGCACCATAGAAACGCATATTATCTTGAGCGGTGACAGTCAAAGCTGAATCAAGTCCATCGATGCAGGCTTCAGCGGAAGCAGCGTCGGTTGCGGCGGTATAAGTTGTCGCATTGCTTGTTAAAGTGTATGTTCCAGAAATATTAGCCGCATCAGTGACAGTGATACTATAACTTGTCGTTTTAGTGACCCCACCACTAGTAAAAGATAGGGAGATAGTATATGTGCCGGCCGTATTCATATCAGCTAAAGATGAATCAACAGTAGGAGTAACAGTGGCAGTTGAATTATCAGTATAGGTCGCAGTGCAAGTACCATCGTAAGAGAAGGTACCACCCACAGAATAAGCTGTCGTTTGACCAGATGTAGATATGCTTGATAAGACTGGATCACTAACCGTAATACCTGTGACAGTAACAGTCTTAGTGACACCACCCGAGGTATAAGAACCAGTAACACTGGTCGTTCCAGCGGTGAGCGGGTTTGGAGTCCAGATCACGCTTGATGTAACATCGGCTGTGGAACTATTGCTATAAGTAGCTGTCACTGTTAAACCAGTGGCATCAAATGATTCGCCAGTGAAATATGAAGAATCAGATAAAGTACCTGAATAAGCAAGACTAGCAAGAGTTAATTCAGAAACAGTAACGGCACAAGTATCTGTGTAAGAGCCATCACTAGTCGTTACTGTGATCGTTGCTGTTCCGGCAGCCACAGCGGTAACCACTCCACCACTGACAGTGGCCACGCTTGAGTTGTTCGTTGACCACGTGACATTTTGATTCGTCGCATCTGTCGGAGAAATAGTAGCAGTTAAAGTTGAATTATTTCCCACAATGAGCGATAGAGTAGAAGTATCAAGAGAAACACCCGTGACCGCGACAGAACTAGATAAATCGACTTCTAATTCAATAGAATAAAAATATTGAGTATAAGAAGTAGAAGTATCTTGAATGTACCAAGTAGAAGAATTGATTTCATATATATGAACAAGACTATCTTTATTAGAAGTAGAAGTGCCAATAGTTTCAGTTACCGCACTTCCATCAGCGTAGACAGTAATATTGTCATATTTATATAAATCAATGGTTAATGTTTTAACATATGTGGAATCATTGCCCGAAACTTTACCAGTACTACTGGGCAATCCAATTTCATCATAGCTGCTACTTTCTAAAGCACCAGTTCCCCATAAAATGTTGATTGTTCCAGCACTATTTGTGCCATCAGTAATAGTATAATCTTGAGAAGTGTCAGCAGTGATAGCTGTTGTAGAAAGAACAGTAGTATTTGTTTTATTAATTGTCGCAGTATAAATAGCGGTAACTGTTAATCCAGAAACAGAAACCGTCATACCACCATAAGTACCAGTGACACTTGTCGTTCCCGATGTTAATGGATTAGGAGTCCAAACGACACTTGAGGTAATATTAGCAGTTGAGCTATCACTATAAGTAGCAGTAATTGTTAATCCAGTGGCATCAAACGATTCACCAGCACTATAAGAAACAGTCGATGGAGTTCCGCTTTTGCTTAGCGAAGATAAAGTTTTAACAGTGACTGAAGCACTACCACTAACGGAAGTGTCAACCGTGGAAGTTGCGGTAATGGTTGCAGTTCCAGCAGCTACGCCAGTCACAACACCACTAGAAGAAACTGTCGCAACACTAGAATTGCTTGATGACCAAGTAACACTTGTTGAACCAGTATCAACAGAAGCAGTTAAAGAAGCAGTACCACCAACAGCTATGGAAGATGATGATGGAGTAACGGTAATGGTGTTAGGGGCAGTACTCGTTGTACCGCCAGTGTAAGTTGTCCCACCCCAAATGGTATTGGCGTATTCAGGATGATTAATAAAGGGGTTGCGGTCGCCTTGAATGGCATAAACTGCTTCATTGCGTTGCAATTCCCAATCATCGACAGGATCAAGATTACTCCATGCTGTATATAAAGCAATTGCGTAATCAGTTAAACCATAATTAGTGGAAGCCGATCCAGAATAGATGGCGCTTCCTTCTCCAGCAGTCCAACTATAAGAAGAAGTCCATTTTGCTCTTGTATAAAAAGCAGAACGAGCTAAGTCGCCTTTCCAATCATCGTTAGGCTCAAAGACAGTACCAGAATAAGAATAAGTGGAAGTGTCAGCTGTTCCTAATAAAGAATAGGAATTGTTGGAAGAATAAGTAGCGCTGCCAACTTCACCAAACGGATAGTTGCTACGGTAACCATTTACCTTGCCATCACTGGGATAAACAATAAAAGGATCAGAACCTTGAAGAGTATCATCGCCACCCCACCAAGATTTTGGTGTTGAGTGTTCACGATTGTAACAGTTGCCTTCGCTTGAATAATTTCCGCATTGATCAGTCGTAATAGTGTAACTGGTCGAATTTGAATAAATATCAGTGACATAACCATCACTTCCGATATCGGTGCTGGCATAAGTTGTCCATAGACCTGCATAACTTCCTTGAACAAAGCCAGTATTGGTTAATGTTTGAAGTGAAGACAATAGAGCCGAAGCTGAACTAGTATCAACATCAGCATAGTATTCTTCAACGGTTTGAGTGGCTTTAGTTTCATGAGAATCAGCTTCTGATTTATTAAAGATAAAATAAGCCGCGGAAAAACACGAAACGGCTAAAAAAGAAGCGCTAAAAAATAAGCTCATTGAACGTAACTTTGAATAATTCATAATTCCCTCCAAATTATGTGATGATAAATATTGTCTTCCCCTAAAGAGATAATAATTTACAAGTAATATTATACCCTTTGAAACAAAATTGAAAATCAAAAATACTTTTTTCTTGAAAAATGGTCACTATGAAAAATATTGAGACATTGACAAAATTTATTTATCTATAAAAGAGGAGTAAATAGTTTGAAGATGGAACAGACAAGACGAGATAGGGCATTAAATTTAAAGTTCTCTTTTGTCACAAGCGCTGATTCACCTAGCATAGCGTGAAAATCATTGGCGATATCCACAACACAAGGGTTTTGATAAAGGATGACTCCGTTTTCATAATGGTGAACCAAACTACGAAAATCTAAGTTAATTGTTCCCACGAACGCCAAACAATCATCCACAATTATGCTTTTAGCATGATTAAATCCAGGTGTGTAGTAATAAATTTTTACTCCCGCATCCATCAAAGTTTTAAAGTTTGATTTGCTCATCATATAAATCATTTTCTTATCAGGTATACCCGGAACGATAATGCGAACATCAATTCCTCGTAAAGCGGCATTTCGAATTGTCACCATCAAATGATAAGTTGGAATGAGATAAGGAGTGGAAATGTAGACTTTCTCTTTCGCTTCATTAATCATGTTGGCGATGACATTTTCAGCGATGTATTCCATATAAAATGGGCGAGGACCATCACTAAATGGTAGTGTAAAACCACCATCATCATATTCCTGATATTGATAATCAAAATAATGCGGATAATCCGTATAGGTTTTCGAGGCGATATCATAAGTCGCTAAAAACATAGCGATGAAATTTTTAACCGCTGGACCTTGAACTTTAATACCTGTATCCTTCCAATAGCCAAAGGGAGAGGTGATATTGGCATATTCATCCGCGAGATTAATGCCACCTGTATAGGCAGATTTATGATCAACAATACAAATCTTACGGTGATCACGATTGTTATAGATACCCGAAACAAAAGGATGAAATGAATTAAACTTATAGCACTTAATTCCTTCTTTTCTTAATTTCTTATAAAAATTGCTTTTTAAATAAAATGTGGAACCAATATCATCATAAACGAGGCGCACTTCCACGCCTTCTTTAACTTTTTGCAAAAGAACTTGATGGATACGATTCCAAATAGCGCCATATCCGATGATGAAATATTCTAGGAAAATAAAATCTTTTGCCGTTTCTAATTCAGCGATCATATTATCAAAGAATAATTGACCATCAGGGAAAAAATCGACTTTGTTTTTAGGCGAACCACGAAATGGCAATATTTCGTCGATATAGTGATTAATGCCATTAAATTCATTCATCGAATAATCGTTATCTTTTGTGAGATGAAGAGCTTCTTCGATTTGGCGATGAACCTTCTTTGTGATTTTGGCTTCTTTAGGACGAGTGTGATAATTTGCAAACAGCAAATAAATAATAATTCCAAATATTGGAAATAGTAGGATAACAACAAGCCAAGGAGTTTTAAACTCAGGATTCTCTTTTCGATTAATGATAATCAGACAGAGAATGACAGCGATGATTTGAATAGCTAATTGAAATTGCCATGAAATATCGGCGAAATAATAAAATAAAACAATAACTGGCACAACTTGTAAAACAATGGCGAGAAAGACTAAAGCGGTTTTGGAAAATAACTTTTTTAAAAATCTCATATGGCTATTATAACAAGTTTATTGAACGACAAAGAAGAGAAGATAAAAATTAATTTTTATTTTCCCAATAACGGTTTTCGCCTTCTAATATATTGCGCAAATGAGAATTGATATCTTGTTTTTGATAATAGATAGAGAGAATTTCACCAGCGATTGAAATAGCGATTTCTTCTGGTGAATTTCCTCCGATATCTAATCCAATGGGGGAATAGAATTTTTCGAGTTCTAAATTCTTACCAAATTTTTTATAGGCAATATTCATATATTCGCCAATTTTTGATTTGCTGCACAGCATACCGAAATAATCAGGTTTGATATTTTTTTCTAAAATAGCGTTTAAAACATGATAGTCATTGGTGTGGCTAGGGGTAGCGACGACAATATAGCGATGATCAGGAAGACCTTTTTCATTGATATATTCCACAAACCCTTGGCAGATTTTTTGATCGGCAGCTGAATCAAGAGCGTCGATGACCACTTGACGATCGTCGATAATAGTGACATGAAATCCAAGTGGTTTAAGAACGCGAGCTAGTGCGGCGCCACAATGTCCAGCTCCAAAGATATAGACATATTGCTTAGGTCCAACAAATTCATAAAATAAAGTGGCTTTGCCTCCACAGGCCATAGGCAAAACAACTTCATCACTATCGACGTAGACATCGCGACCACTGAGAAGATATTTTTCACTAAAAGATTGACGATTTCTGATTACTTCTTTACATTTCTCGCGAGCATAAAATTCAATGGCCCCACCACCGACGGTTCCAAAGGCTTGATTATCGTCAGTGACGAGCATCTTTTTCCCGACGTCAGCGGGACCCATGCCTTCTTTTTCAGTTACTGTCACTAAGACGAGATCTTTTCCCAGTTTGCGATATTCATTAATTTTTTCATAGATGTCAGCCATAAATAGTTCTCCAAAAACATCTTAATTGTAAAACAAAACACAATCTCAATCATCTAATAATTTTTTCATGTGTGTCCGCGTCGTTCAAGGTTAACGACCGCGCCCGCGAGGCGGAATTTAGTCCTTGAAATAAAGTCAAAATGCTGGAAAATGATGAGTATGAAAAACATTACTAAATTATTCGGTTTAACCATTTTATGTGGTGGCCTCGCCTTGACGAGTTGTGGCGAACAAGTAGCAACTTACGATCCTTACACCGACTATGATACGAGTGCGGCTTTTATTGTCGGAACCTTTGCTAATCGACTGTTTCCCACTGATTGGACCTACGTTCCTGATGATCCAGCCTATCCTGAACCATCTTGGTGCAAATCAGAAGAACCCTATGAACTTAAATTTAAATTAATTGGGATGGGTGTTATTTCTCCCACATTTGTTGAACATGATGATATCACTGTTGCCATCTGCGTGGAATCGATTGGTAAAATCAATGAAACAGACACTGGCACTGGCAGTGAACATATCTTCCAAGTCGATGCTTATGATACAGATGGAACTGTATTAGAAACCGTTTACGGCGATGATGTTAGCTCTTACCATGTGACCGAAGTTAATTTCACAGTCGATAATATCGCTCAAATCAAAGTCAGCATGATTGGTTACTATACTTCTAATTCGCAGAAACAAGCTCTTGGCATCTGCAAGATTGCTATGTATGGCGAAGAGAGTCAAATTCCCGTCCATTCTTCAGTGACTATCGACTATCAAAATACTGGTTCCGCCAATCTTCCAACTTCATGGAATGATGCTGACACTATTGAGACAAGTCGCATTGGCACTTTTGATGTCGATGGAACCGAGTTCAAAGTTAATTTCCTCGGAAAATGGAGAGTGAGCACCAATCATGCAGAAATTGGAGCAAAATCAGCTGATCCAATCTCTTTTCTCCTCTCTGTTAGTAATGTGGAAGTCAGCACGATTACAATCGATTATTATGGAGTAGAAGCCTGCGCTGTCTATGCTACAAACAATGCTTCTGGTACTGCTATTGTCGGCACCAACGAGACAGCTAGTAGTAATGAGAGCAGTCTCGTTTATTCTTATGCCGTCAATAGTGCCAATTGGTCTATTGAAATGACAAGCGACTCTTGGATTTATTCGATAACTTTCCTTCTGGGTTAGTTAATTGTTTCTAGATATTGGTATCTTTTTAAGATAAAATGTATTTACAAAAGTAGTTAGGAGTTAATTTATGAAATCATTATTTAATGTCACAAATAAGCATTTAAAAACCTTTTTCACCGTTTTGTTCTTCGGAGGAATATGGGGCTTTATCGAAGCCACTCTCGGCACTCTTCTTCATCTTCCTTTTCTCGATAATGCGGGAATGTACGCGGCCAGCACGACTGTCATGCTTCCGATTGCCTATTATTTAATGGGAATGTGCTACAAACAAAACCGCAATTTGCGCTCTGTCGCCTATATGGGTTTGATAGCGGGAGCCATTAAATTATCTTTAGTTATCTTTCTTGGCTTTCAGCAGAGCATTTATATGCCCGCTATTTATATTGTCATTGAATCACTAGCGATGATGGGTGCCATCGCAATTACTAGACCGACAAAGATTCTCTCGCCAAAAAGTTTATTAACGGTCGGAATTGCCAGCACTTCTTATCTCTTCGTTTTCCTCTGCATCAAACAGTGGCAAGGCACTCCGATCTTTACGGACTATACAACATGGGTTAACAAAGGTGAATTCTATCTCTTCAAAGAGAACTGCGTGATGCTAATGTATACCGCTATCTCTGGCGGAATTGCTTATGGTATCTTGCGATTAAGTCAAGTTTATCACTGGCATTTTGATCAAGAAAAATGGCAGAAAAGACTCTTTAATCCTCTCACTGCTTTTAGTGTGGCCATCATCGCCATTGCTACCACTATCATTTTAGAAGTCCTTATTTAATAATTACATTTATGAAACAAAAGAAAAGCGATTGATTCGCTTTTTTTGTCGTCTTTTCAAAATTTAGAGTAGCATTGAAACATCTTTTAAGGTTAAAGTAATAAACGAGCAAAAAATCATGAATCATCATCAACAAAATAAACATATTAAGGGGAAACAAGCATTACTTGCCAAAATGTTTCTTCCTTTTTTTATCATCGGTGTTTTTCTTCTTTCTGGATGCAAAATTTCTTATCAAGTGCCAGTGACAGGAGTGGATATTCAGCAAGAGAGCCTCTCCATCAACATCAATGAACAAGAAACTTTGACTGTGCAAATATCTCCTAGCAACGCCACTAATCAAAATGTTACCTGGACCAGCGAAATAGAAAGCATCGCTACTATCGACGCAAATGGACAGGTTACTGGTGTGAGCGAAGGGGAGACGACAATTACAGTCACGACCGCTGATGGTCACTTTACCGATGATTGTCTTATTACCGTGACGGATGGAATAATTTCCGTCACTGGATTAACTCTCGACCATAATTCGATCAATCTTGATGTCGATGATACCTTTACCTTAACTCCCATATTCACTCCGAATAACGCCACGAATCAAAATGTTAGTTGGTCGAGTGATGATACTCAAATTGCGACGATTACCGATGGGGTTGTTTTAGGCAAAAGCCAAGGTAGTTGCACCATAACTGCTACCAGTGAAGATGGACATTTTACCGCCACTTGTCTCGTTAATGTCTCCACAGCCAGCATTCATGTGACGAGCGTTTCATTAAGTCAAAACACGATGAGGGCTTATGTTGGTGACACAGCAACATTGATTGCCAATATTTTGCCGAGTGAGGCGACTAATAAGAATGTCTCTTGGACATCGAGCAATTTGTCGGTGGCTACCGTAACCAATGGTGTGGTCTCTGCCTTGAGCGTCGGAAATTCGACGATAACTGTGACGACTGATGATCAAAGTTATACTGATACCTGCTTATTAACTGTTGAAGCTGAGGAAACTCTTTCCGAAAAGACAATTGATAGCAGCGCTAATTTTTCATATGGCAGTTATGAAACTAATTTTGGAACTGGCTATTTTGAGAGGGTCGAATACGGCTTCTACCGTGTTAGTGATGATTACTCACATAGTGGGATGATTCTCCTATATCCCTCCACTGATGATTATGATTATCAAGTTTTATCGGGAGCATTTTTCAATGACACCCCCATCAGCGGGATTAAAAAAATCACAGTCAGTTATATTTCCACCGGTGGTCTCGTCATTAACTATGGTCCCACTAAGATACGAGGATATTCTCAAACCTTAGCCTCCACCGGGACAAGCAATTGGACCACGACTACTATTTCTTGCAGTATCACTTCCCGCTATTTCTCGATTGAAACAAATGGAGAAGAGGCTTCAATTAAATCGCTTACGATTGGCTATAATTCTTCATTATCAACCAATACATTAACGACCGAAAACAACGATTATCGCATCGCTCCCACAGTCTATAGTGGAACACTAACTGATGGTGTTAGCTCTATTTCAGTCCCCAATAACATCACCGTCGCTGGCAATACCTATACCATAAATTCTTATAAAACTTATACTTATTATTCCTATGATTATGTCTCTAGTCATAGTGGTAGCCTCGATTTGTCCGCTATCGCCATGACCGATCCAGTTGATGTCGCCAATTATTACATTGCCTTCCACGCCATTCCAGCCAATTATGGATATAGAAAAACAGTCAGTGAAGATTGCGGTTATATTTATAGCGTTGAAACTTTGTTTAGTAGCGATGCTCGCCAAATTAGTCAATATAGTCGAACCGATGGTTATGCTACCGCTGTCCCATGGAATCCTCAAGATGGTGGTTCCACTCCTGTCTACTATGAATTTGATATTGGCCTCACCAGTTCATACACTCCTTCCAGTCGAGGTGTAGGACGAGTTGTCATGTGGGTCTATGGCTGGAGTTGTTATAGCGACGAGGCTCCAGTAGCCGTTTATACTGATGATCATTACACCACATTCAGTGAGTATTTAAATGATGGCATTTTTGGTTCGAGATTTGATTCTCAACCTAGTAGCGATGGCTATCGCACTGGTTATATCAATTTAGAGGGTAGCACTCAATTAACCTCTTCTTAATCTAAGGGTCATTTTGAATTAAAAATAAAAATATATTTCCCAATAAAAAGAGGGAAGAATTTGTTATCTATTTATCATGTTTATGCATAAAGGAAATTAAATATCAATGAGGGAAAAGAAAAAGCTAGCCCTGTTTACTAGTTTATTAATAGCAGGTGGTTTGTTGGTGCCTATTGCCACGATTTCATCAAACAATTTAGGCATTATCAACTATGGATCAGGCGATGACCCAAGCTGTGAGAATTTTTGGACTAACAGCGATTATACTTCTTTATATGAGCTGACCCAAATTAGCTCTTTTTCGGGTAGCTATACCACGTGGGGTACCGTCACGGAATGCTATGAAAATTCTTCGGGAACAATGTCAGCATTTATTCAAAGCAAAGATAGCAAAGGCCATGTCGCTGGAGCTTTATTATATGGATATGGAAGCACGGAGTTAACTCCTGATTCGACATTAGTGGAAATCACGGGAACCCCAACTTGGTATTATGGACAACTCCGTTTCACGAGCACTTGTTCATATACCGTCAAAAGCACTTCATGGTATACACCAGAAACCAATGTTATGACGGTTGATGATTGGCTTGATTCTTCGAGTAGCGCGAATACGAGTGATTCATTATGGACAACCGCAGTCGGCTATGGAGCGCGCAAAACCACTTTACATAACGTGACTGTGGGAACTGCGGGTACCAAACAGACATATGTCACTTTTAGTGATGGTTCAACCACTGCTTTGCTCTACTATAATGATACAAATTCAACTTTAAAGTCGGCTTTGCAAAGCACTTTGACCTCTTATTACGGACAAAGTGCGGATATTACTGGTTATCTCCAATGTTTCCAAAGTAGTTCTAACACGATGGAATTACAGATGTGCAATAGTTCCGATATCACAACGGGAACGAGTGAAACGATTAATGTCACTGGTGTCTCACTAGATAATGCGACATTGACTGTTTCGACAGCCTCACCGTCAACATTAACCGCCACTATCTCGCCGAGTAACGCCACGAATCAAAATGTTAGTTGGTCTTCAAGCAATACTTCAGTGGCGACAGTCAATGGCGGAACCATTACTGGTGTCAGCGTGGGCACTTCAACGATTACAGTCACAACGGAAGATGGCAGTTATACAGATACATGCCTTGTCACCGTCACAAACGATTCGATTGCCGTGACTGGTGTCTCACTTAATCAAAATAGTCTATCCTCTTATGTGGGAGATTCAGCGACTTTGACCGCTACCATTTCACCGAGTAATGCCACGAATAAAAATGTTACTTGGTCTTCAAGCAATACTTCAGTAGCCACTGTCGATGACGGTGTCATTTCCTCTTTAGCGGCGGGAACCGCTACCATCACGATCACAACGGAAGATGGTAGTTATACCGATTCATGTGATTTAACCGTATCAGAAAATGAGACTCTTTCAGAAAAAACTGTTTCTAGTAGTTCTAACTTCTCGTATGGCAGTTATGATACTAACTTTGGCATTGACAGCTATGACAGCATCGAATACGGCTTTTATCGCGTCGCTGATGATAATACTCATAATGGAATGATTCTCCTTTACCCTTCGACTGATAACTACGATTATCAAGCTCTCCCAGGTGCTTTCTTTAACGATACCCCCATTAATGGCATCAAAAAAATTACGGTCAGTTATATTTCAACAGGTGGTATCACCATTAATTATGGCGTGACTAAAACGCGCGGATATTCGGTGACGCTAGCTGCAACTGGCACGAGCAGTTGGACCACCACCACCATTTCGTGTAGCGTAGCCTCTTGTTATTATTCCGTCGAAACAAATGGTCAAAATGCTTACATCAATTCTATTACGGTTGGCTATAATTCCTCGTTAACCACCAACACAACGACCACTGAAAATAGCGATTATCGCATCGCTCCCACGGTCTATAGCGGCACGCTAACTGATGGAGTTAGTTCCGTCAGTGTCCCCAATGACATCACCATCACAGGAAATACTTATACCGTTAACTCTTATAAAACTTATACTTATTATTCTTTCGATTATGTCTCTAGTCATAGCGGCAGTCTCACTCTTTCATCCATCGCGATGATTGATCCAGTTGATATCGCGAATTACTATATTGCTTTCCACGCCATTCCCGCCAATTTTGGAGGGAGCAGCATTTCGGAAGATTGTGGAACTTTAACCGAAGTCAACAGCTTGTTTGGTAGCACTTATGCTCGCAAGATTAGCCAATATAGCCTCACAACAGGTTACGCTACCGCTGTCCCATGGAATGCTCAAGACGGAGGATCAACTCCTGTCTACTATGAGTTTGATATTGCCCTACTAAGTTCCTACACCACTTCTAATCGCGGTGTTGGACGCGTGGTGATGTGGGTCTATGGGTGGAGTTGTTATAGCGATAATGAACCAGTGGCTGTTTATACCGATGATCATTATGCCACCTTTGGTGAATATCTCAATTACGGAACCTTTGGAACGAGATTTGATTCCCAAACTAGCAGTGATGGCTACCGCACAGGATATACTAATTTAAGCGGTTCAACCGAGATAAACGCTAATTAAAAAGAAGCACTCGTTATCAATTATCGAGTGCTTTTTCTTTTTTATTTTTACGCTCATAGCGGATATAAGCATAATTCCATTCAACTTCGCTTCGCTTTAACATCGCTTGACGAACTCGAAGAGCGAGATCATCAATTCGCTCATTAATATCAAGTTCTAGGTTTGGATAAAAAGGACCATCCAGATAGATAATAGGAATAGGCTTTTGGCGATTTTTTCGCTTTTTAAAAACGGTCGTCGCCACCATCACTGGAACATTATCATTAACTGGGAAGCGAAAACTGCTATGGGAGAAATCGCGAATCAAAGTGCAATAAGGCCAAATATGCGCTTCTGGATAGATGAGAATGCGATGTCTTCTCTTCACATGATGAGAGAGATATTCAGTATAACGATCATACATTTTTAAATCTAATCTGTTGGGAATGGGAACTGCTCCTAATGATTTGACCAGCCAAGAAACAAAAGGATTAATAGAAAATGTTTCGGGTCCCGCGACAATGATGCAATAGCGAGTTGGATTGATTAAAACTGGGTGAACAATGGGATCAAAAGATAAAACATGATTAGCGTACATGTAATAACCTTTGTGTTTAACTAAGCGAAGCACTTTGCGATTTTTTAGATGGCTATGATAAAAAAAGAGATTGGCAAACGCTAATAAAGGGAAGGCGACAAAGATACGAAAGAGCCATCCGCCGAGGAGAGAGAAAACATTATAGTTAAAATACTTATAATTTTTCTTAACTTCTTTGCGGGTAATATCGAAACTAGCAAAATCATCATGAAGTTCATCTTCATAATAAACGACACGATCGACATTCTTTTTCTTTGCCATAACTAAAAATGATTATTGCTTATTTTCTCTGCTGACGCAAGAGCCCACATGATATTGAAACCGCCACAGACAGCGTCGACATCAAGCATTTCACCAATAAAGAAAATGTCTTTTTCACGTTGAGAAATTAAGGAATTATTAACCTCCTCTAAAGAAATGCCACCTGAAGTAACTTGAGCGACGTTGAAGTCATAGAGAGATTTAAAAGTAAAAACCGTATGGTGAATATCAAAATGATGATTGAGCAAATAATTAGCTAAGCGCGGATGAAGGTATTCAATGTATTGTTTCTTGGATAAATTTGACATCTGAGGAACAAAATTAAGGCAAATCTCCACTTTTTTTGCTGATGGATGCTGATTGATAAAATGAGTCATGTTAAAAATGACAATGCCACTTAATCCATCTTTTTTGAAAAGAACTTCTCCTTCTTCAGAGTGAATCTCTTTATCATCGATCAATAATGTCACTTGGGCTTTAGCGCGCAATCCTTCAATTAAATTAACATTTTCTTTAACCTTGATTGGACAGAGGGATGGCTGATTGTCAACAATTCTATATCCGTGATTAATCAACATGGTGAGAAGGTTGCCGTCACTTCCCAGTTGCGGAGCGGCTTTTCCTCCCCCCGCCAAGACGAGATAATCGAAATGATATGAGCCTTGTTCAGTGAATAAATGATGGTCTTGATAATCGGTAACTTTTTCGTTCACATGAACTTCGATGTTCAATTCTTCCACTTTTTTGAGAAGCAAAAGAGCGACGGTCTCGGCAGTTTCACTGAGAGGATAAACTAAATCATTGATGAATTTATGATGAATTCCTAGTGTTTCAAAATAACGGCTTATGTTGGAAAAAGAGAATTCGTTGATAATTGGTAAAACAAAAGACTCGTGGTTATACTTACCTTTTAAATCACCGCGATTAGCAAAATTGCACCTTCCATTACCCGTCACATAAATCTTTCTCAATAGTTTGTTATTCTTTTCAAAAATCGAAACATGAAAAAAAGGATGTTTCTCTTTGAGGCGAATGGCGGCAAAAACACCACTGATACCACCACCGACGATGGCGACATCTAATTTTCGATTATCAACACTAATCGCTTGATTAATTTGAATATTTCTTTGTCGAAGTGGTTGTTCGGCGTCGCTCGGAATATTCCAAGTTTTTCCCGTTAGAAAAGCGCCTGGTATACGTCCAATTTGGCAATAATAACGAATGGTGCGCGTCGGCATATTCCAACGCTTTGCCATCTCAGAAATTGATTGATAAGTCATACATAAATAATATGCCGTTATCGGCAAAAATATCAATCAAATCATTTTTACAGAGTAAATTAATCAGCCCTTATTAATTCAATTATCCCTTTTCTTGGCGATAATGAGTAATATATTCAGTTAAATCATTAAATTCTATGAGGGAAAAATTCTTTTGCCCACGCATAAATTTTTCTTTCAAATTGTAGTAGCAGATCCATAAGTATTCGTCATTGTGATATTTCTCAAAAGGTTTAATATTGCCTCGCGGTGTAATGTTTTGAAAATAGAGGTTGAAATTAGCCATATTCACTTTGTAGTGGCGGCGTTTCATCTCATCAACTAGTTGTTGAGCATAGAGAAACAAATCAACCTTGTCTTTATATTCATCCGTGTAAATATAGTTGATTAAAATATGTCGCGGTTCTCTTTTGAAGATAAGATTAAGTTCCCGCCACTGAGCTAAGAGCTGAGGGCGAGGCAAATAGATAATCAGATCACGATGCCATAATCTCATAGATATATTTTATTACTGATTGGATGCTTTAATCAAATAAGCCAAAAACTATTTCAAAAGTCCACCGATCTTTGGCAGATGTCCACCCGTTAAACCCGATATTTCATTTCTCACAATCATCGCATTAGGATCCACAGATAATATCTCTTTATTGATGTCATTGCTCCCTCGGCGATTGGTGTAAATCATTAAAACTTTTCTTTTGATATCTTTTCCTTCACCATTCATCGTTGTCACTCCTAATCCTTTAGCGCGTAAGGCATTAGCGATAATCACTCCTTTTTCTTCAGTTGTGATGACTTGAACAAGTATCTTTCCAAAAGCTAATTTTTCTTCGAGAATAGAGCCAAACCACACACCCGCCGCAAAGCCAATCGCATAAGCGATACCTTTATAAGGTGATTCCACGAGTCCAGTAATGACTCGAGAGGTAACGAATATCCAAATAGAAATTTCAACAAGCGATAATAGAACCGCAATCTTTCGATTACCTTTAACAATTAATATACTTCGTAGGGTGCCAATAGACACCTCCACTATTTTGGCTAAGAAAATGCCCAAAAATTCTAAAACAATCATCAATGTGCTCATGCTCCAAAATGCATTCCAATCCATAATTTTTTCCTCATTTTTGCACATAAATATCAATGTGCTGATAGGTATCATATGGTAAAAATAGTGACTTTACAATAATTCTTAAATTATTTTGAAATAGGGTGTTATTAATGTTGTTTTTATAGCCCCTTATCGCTTTTATTTTCTTTGATAAACGACCATTTCCATCGAAAACAGCATCGCGATAAATTGATATCTTTTCTATTTTATGAACTGAGTATATGAAAAGAGATAATTATTAGTATAATAAGGTGATAAAAAATAATATTTAAGAAATGAGGTAATTATTATGAACGATCGTTATCAATTAAACAAAGAATTAGCTCAGATGCTCAAGGGCGGAGTCATCATGGATGTCACTAGTGCTGAACAGGCAAAGATCGCTCAAGAAGCTGGAGCTTGTGCCGTCATGGCCCTCGAAAGAATTCCAGCCGATATTAGAGCAGCGGGCGGTGTTTCACGAATGAGCGACCCTAAATTAATTAAAGAGATTCAAGCCGCGGTGACCATTCCCGTCATGGCCAAAGTGAGAATTGGACACTTTGTAGAAGCCCAAATATTAGAGGCTTTAGAAATCGACTATATCGATGAAAGCGAAGTCCTATCTCCCGCCGATAATGTTTATCATATTGATAAAACCAAATTTAATGTTCCTTTTGTGTGTGGGGCCAAAAACTTAGGTGAAGCATTAAGAAGGATTTCGGAAGGGGCGGCGATGATTAGAACAAAGGGCGAGCCTGGAACTGGCGATGTTGTTCAAGCCGTGACTCATATGCGTCTCATCCAAAGCGAAATCCGCATGGTTCAAGCCTTGAGAGAAGACGAACTGTTCAATAAAGCTAAAGAACTGGAAGTACCTTATGATTTATTAAAATTGGTTCATCAAAATGGTAAATTACCTGTGGTGAATTTCGCCGCGGGCGGAGTAGCGACTCCCGCCGATGCCGCCTTAATGATGCAACTAGGGGCAGAAGGTGTTTTTGTCGGGTCAGGAATTTTTAAATCCGGAGACCCGTTAAAAAGAGCCAAAGCGATTGTTCAAGCAGTCACAAACTTTGATAATCCCAAAATCTTAGCGGAAATATCCGAAGACTTAGGTGAGGCGATGATCGGCATCAATGAATCGGAGATCAAAGTTTTAATGGCGGAAAGAGGCAAATAAACCAATGATAATT
>JACKCX010000009.1 GCA_020633795.1 Erysipelotrichaceae bacterium
TTAGATTATTCGCAGATTGAATTGCGGGTTCTCGCTTCGCTATCTCATTGCCTTGGCTTACAAGAAGTATTTCAAAATGGTGAGGATATTCACGAAGCGACGGCTAAAAAAATCTTTAACCTTCGCGGACATCCAACTGCTTTGCAAAGAAGAAGAGCCAAAACTGTTAATTTCGGTATCGTCTATGGCATCTCTGATTGGGGGTTAGCGGAGCAACTTGGAATCGCAGTTCCCGAAGCCAAACAAATTATCAATAATTTTTATAGTTCCTATCCCGAAATTGGTGCTTTCTTTCAAGTGATTGTCCAACAAGCCTTAAAAGACGGCTATGTCTGTACCCTTTTAGGAAGAAGGCGTTATCTTCGCGAATTAAAGGATGGCAATTATCAAACTCGCGAATTCGCCAAACGAGCCGCCATGAACGCTCCAATTCAAGGAACCGCTGCTGATCTCATCAAAGAAGCGATGATTCGCGTCGATGAAGCCCTCAAAAAAGGCCATTATCAAACAAAGATGGTTCTCCAAATTCACGATGAACTTATTTTTAAAGTTCCAAAGTCCGAAAAAGATGTCGTCTATCCTCTCATCAAACAGATCATGGAAACCGCGATGAAACTCGATGTCCCTCTCGAAGTCGATGGAGGGTTTGGAAAAGATTGGTATAGTGCCAAGTAAGGAGTTAATATGCCAGAATTACCAGAAGTTGAAACTGTCAAATCGGTTTTAAAACCTATTATTATTAATCGCACAATCACGAAGATTGATGTTTTGCGGGCCACTACTATTTTAGGAGATCCTGAAGAGTTTAAAAAAGCTCTCGTTGGAGAAACTTTTCGCGATATCACGCGCCTCGGCAAATTTCTCATCTTCCATCTTTCTCATCAAAGAGTTTTTCTCTCTCACTTACGAATGGAAGGCAAGTTTTTTGAAGTCAAAGAAACAGAGCGAAACACCCCTTATGCTCGCGTCGTTTTCCATCTGAATAACGGTATGAAAATATGCTATGACGATTCGCGATGCTTTGGCATTATGAAATTGACATCCGAAGATCATTGGTCAGAAGAAAAAGAGATTAAACAATTGGGACCAGAGCCATTTTATATTGATGATGTCACTTATTTTTTAAAACGATGCGCTAAGAGCAATCTTCCGATTAAGAGTGTATTATTGGATCAAACGCTGATGACTGGTCTCGGTAACATCTATGCAGATGAAGTTCTTTTCGCCAGTCAAATTCATCCGTTAACTCCCGCGAAATTAATCACCAAAGAAGAGTGGAAGAAAATTTTAACTAACGCTCAGCGCATTTTAAAAGAAGCGATAATCGCTGGTGGCTCCACCATTCGTAGCTATCACCCTGGTAAGAACATCGATGGAACATTTCAATCTTCTCTCTTAGCTTATGGGCATAAAGATGATGATTGCTCTCGCTGTCGTCATCCCATGCGCTTTATGAAAGTCAATGGACGAGGAACAACCTATTGCCCAATTTGCCAAGTTAAGCGCGGACCGCATATTTCGGTCGCGATTTTCGGTTTAACAGGATCGGGAAAGTCGACTGTTCTGTCTGAATTCAGCAAAGCAGGTTATATCACCATATCCAGCGATGAAATTGTTAAAGAGTTATATGAACAAGAAGAAGTGATTGCCACCATTGAAAAGATGTTCCATCTCTATTTCACCGACAAAGTCGACAAAGATAAATTGCGAAATTATCTCTTTGATCATCCTCAAGATAAGCGCAAGCTAGAACGTTATGTTCACCCACTCGTTAAAGATTTAGTCGCCAAATTCATCAAAGAAAATCCTCTGAGCGCCGTAGAGGTCCCTCTTCTTTATGAAGCGAAGATGGATGAGATGTTTGATGTTCTCATCGCTGTAGACGCCGATGATGAAATTCGTTTAAAAAGAATGCAAAATCGCGATGCTAATCGCGCTTTAGCGTTAGAAAAAATCAACAATTTCAATAACCCTTTTTCTAAGAACAAAAGAAAAGCCGACTTTATTATTGTCAATAATGACGGCTCAAATGAATTAATCGAAAAGACTCAGGCGATTATCAATAAATTGAAAGCTCGCCAAAGTTAATCTCTTTTCCTGCGGTATCGCTCATAATTTTGCCAATTTGTTTCGCTCTTATTTGCCCTGGCTTAGAGGTGGAATAAAGAGTGATAATATCTTTAATCGTAAAATCGCTCGTGATAATAGTCATGAGCCTTTTATTTGCCCGCATGGATAAAATGGGGAAGATGATTGCGTCACGAACGAAATCATTTTTAAATTCGTTGCCAAAATCATCGAGAACAAGAATGGGCACATTGCAATACCGATCTAATTCTCTTTGAAACTTATCTTTATCATGATAGGACAAATCACTTAGTTCTCGCGTGCGTTGCGAACAATTCAAAAAGCAAATTGGTCCCATCTTTTTCTTGGCGGCATCGACCGTGACAATGGCCGCGGCGAAAGTGCGACCACTATTGGAAGCACCAGTTAAATAAATCCAACCATTATCACCATTTTTTGTGAAATTGCTATATTTAGCGAGCAGTTGGAGACGACCATCCGATTTATCGAGAGAACGCAGATCATAATCCAACCATTCTTCGGGAAAATCACGAACGAGAAATTGCTTCTCAAAGAGCATTTTCTTAAGAAATTCACGGCAAGGTGATAATTCGCGATCGAGATATCCATTATGATAAGAAATTTTGGTGACGAGTAAAGGGCGATCTTTTTGACAAGCTTTTGCTCCCGGACATTTCTTGCAATAATTGATGTCTGAGACAAAATCAAAAATCTTTGGCAAATTGCGGTTGATGACTTCTTCCGGTACGCCTAATTCATTTAAAAATCTAATCGCCGCGGGGCAATTCTCATATGCTGTTTTCATCTGCTCAAGGATTTGCTGATCCTCATCGACAACCATATTAACTTTAAGCTTTTCCATCACTACCTCCTGCATCGAGATCATCAATCATTTGTTCCCAGCTGGGCAAATCATCTTTCTCTTTTTCATTTTGTGATATATTCTTATCGCCACTGACAGAAGCGATTTCTTTTTGTTTCGGATGAGCGACTTTTTTGAGATAATTCATCGCGTCAACTGTCGTCGAAATTCCTTCGCGAGCAATCGAGGCAGCAACCTTTTCACAATACGCGCGACTCAAGACATTATTGTTGACGGTCGCAACAAAATCGACAATCGCGTTAATCACGCCATTGGTTAAATGAAAATGGCTTGATAAATCATTGATTAAGCGCAAGTCAGAAATTGCAGGGCGCGTACCATTTTGTAAAACAGCGAGGTAATCTTTTGGCGATATACTTTCGAGAAGATTAATTTTATGAGCTAAATCCGAGGAGCCAGAGATCATATTGAGATGAGTGCCATTTCTTTTTACAGATAGATAGTTGTAATTTGTTTCATCTTGAAAAGCTTTGGTCAATTGAGTGAAATCAAGGCGCTTACCTTTGGTGGCGTGCGGATTATAAATATTTGCTACATCATTGGCGGAAGTTACTTCATCCACCCCATAAAGAGTGGCTAAACGCTCTAATTCTTTCATATCTTTTTTGGTGAAAGCATCATTTTTAATTTGAGAAATTTGCGAGAGACAATCAAAGAATTTTTCATAAGAAAACGCCATCGTTATTTTGCCATTTGTTCTTCCGATAGAAGAAGAGGTATTATTCAATACTTTGGCAAAGACGGGATTATCAAGATCAGGATGAAAAACTTCGACAAAGGAAGCAGTTAATTCTTTGCCTTCGTGAGCAGGAGCCTCAAGATGGTAGATTCTCATGAAACGATTAGCGTCATTTTCTCCAATTGATTTAATCAGCATGCCATAGAGAAGAGCGTTATCGAAAAAACTTTTTGGGGTTTTAGGAGCGTAAACATCATATTGATAGAGACAAATATCATTCTCTTTTTGCATAAACGTTTTGAGAAGACCAATGGCTTCAAGAGCTTTTCTTGCTTCCACGAAATCACCTGGTGACATCTGCATTCGTGTCAGTAATTGCTCATGAGTAATAATTGAAGTCACTTTTTGATTTTTGGCTTCGCTCCAAAAAGTAAAATATAAACTCATGGCTTGTGAACTAATAATTGGTTGATATAAATTTGCGACTGTCTCAATGTCATAATCAGCGATGAGAGAAACCATTTTTACTTCCAGAAAATCTTTGTTCGCCACAATATTCATCTGACCAGCCTCCAAGTTGTGACTTATTATCCCATGAAAAAAATGACCTTTTCAATATGAAAAAGAAGAGGGAAAAATGGGGATAAAATTATCCACAGTCATAAAATAATTGATTTATATATAATATAAATCGATATGAATTAATTGATAAATGACACCAGTTATCCACCATGCATTTTGTGGATAAATTATTAATTTATAAAGATCGCATATCGAAAAAGCAAATTTGCCACTCGCAAAAGGAGAAAACAATTCAAGAATATTGATAACTATTTATAGACTTATCTGCCTCTTTTAGCGCATAATAGACTTAATAATAGTTTTCTATTATTAGCAAAGAGGTATTGTCCTATGGTTAAAAAAATTGCAATTCTAACAAGTGGCGGTGATGCTCCAGGCATGAATTCCGCTCTTCGCGTTTGTATCCGAGCTGGTTTGTATTATGGCTGGGATATGTATGTCGTGTATGAAGGGTTTAAAGGCCTTATTGAAGGTAACATTAAACAAATTAACAAAGAGTTTACCAGCGATATTATGAATCGCGGTGGCACGATTATTCGTTCCGCTCGACTCCCAGAATTTAAAGAACCCGCTGTCGTTCAAAAAGCCGTTAGCATTCTTAAAGACTTTGAAATTGATGGATTAATTGGTATCGGTGGAGATGGCACTTATCGTGGCTTAGCCGATATGGCTAAATTAGGTTTCCCAGTTGTTGGGTTACCTGGCACAATTGATAACGATGTGGCTTCGACTGATGAAACAATCGGTTTTGCCACCGCCTTAAACACTATTTGTGAATGCGTCGATAAGATTAAAGATACATCTGGTTCTCATCAAAGATGTTCCATCATTGAAGTGATGGGACGTCACTGTGGCGATTTAGCGATCTTCTCTTCCTTAGCTGAAGGCGCTGAAGCTTGCATTACTTTTGATCAACCTGCTAAAGAGGAAGAATTATTCCGTCGCTTAAGAAAAATGAAGGCCCAAAATAAGAGCCACGCGATTGTTATTGTTAGCGAAAATTTGCTCGATATTAATGAACTAGCCCAAAAGATTGAAAAAGAAACAGGTTTTGACTCACGAACCGAAGTACTAGGACGTCTACAAAGAGGCGGAAGCCCTGTCGCTCATGATCGTATCTTAGCCGCTCGACTTGGCACGGAAGCTATCGAAGTTTTCCGCCGAGGAGAAAGTGGCAAAGTCATCAGTATTCATCACAACAATATCGTCGCCATTGATATCGATAAAGCTCTCGAGATGAAACGCGACATTCACACTGATTTAATGAAGTTAGTTGAAATGCTTCAATAGGTTAAATCTATATAAATATATAAACACAAAGAAAGCCCACTATTGTATTGTGGAGGAGAAAAATATGAAAGTACAACAACACGATGGTTCCGTCGTCGAAATGGACAAGAAAGCCCCCGAATCCTTAGAAGTGTTAAATCACTCGACCAGTCATCTGCTCGCTGAAGCTGTTCAGCAATTATATCCGGACGCCTTGTTCGGCTTTGGACCCGCGATTGAAAATGGTTTTTATTATGATATTGATTTCAAAAATCCCATCGTCGAAGATGATTTGATTAAAATTGAAAAGAAAATGCATGAATTGGCCGCGAAAGACGAAAAAATTGTTCGTCAATCACTCACCAAAACAGAAGCCTTAGAAGTTTTTAAAGATAATCCCTATAAACTTGAATTAATTCGTGACATCAATGAAGATATCACCACTTTTACTCAAGGCAATTTTGTCGACTTGTGCCGTGGCCCTCATATCTTATCCACTGGTCAAATCAAACATTTTAAATTATTGAGTATCGCTGGCGCCTATTGGCGGGGCGATAGCAAAAATAAACAACTCTGCCGTATCTATGGTACATCTTGGTGGAGCGAAGAGGATTTAAAAGCTTATCTCGATTTGATTGAAGAAAGAAAAAAGAGAGATCATCGTTTATTAGGTAAACAGCTCGATTTGTTCATGCTCAGTGAATATGGTCCTGGTTTTCCTTTCTGGCTTCCTAATGGTATGATTCTTCGCGAAGCAATTGAAGAATACTGGAAACAACAACATTTCAAATACCACTATGTGGTCGTCAAAACACCAATTATGCTCTCTAAAGAATTATGGGAGATTTCAGGTCACTGGTCTCATTACAAAGACAATATGTACACCACTAAGATTGATGATCGCGAATTCGCCATCAAACCAATGAACTGCCCAGGCGGCATTCTCGTCTATAAAAATTCCTTACATTCCTATAAAGATTTACCAATCAGAATGGCAGAATTAGGTCTTGTTCATCGTCATGAAGCGAGCGGTGCTCTCAACGGTTTGTTCCGCGTTCGCGCCTTCACCCAAGACGATGCTCATATTTTCTGTCGTGAAGATCAACTCGTTGATGAAATAACGACATTGCTCAATTTCTATGAGGAAATGTATAGCGTTTTTGGTCTTGATTACTACATCGTTTTAAGCACGCGTCCTGAAACGGGATATATCGGAGATATCAAGATTTGGAATAAATCCGAAGCCATTCTCAAGGAAGCTTGTGAAAAGAGCGGAAAAGAATTCAAAATCAATCCTGGTGATGGCGCCTTTTATGGCCCTAAACTAGATTTCAAATTAAAAGATTCGATGAATCGTGTTTGGCAATGTGGCACCATTCAACTCGACATGAATTTACCTGAGCGTTTTGATTGTTTCTATATCGACAGCGATGGCGAAAAGAAACGTCCGATTATGCTCCATCGTGCTTGCCTTGGTTCCATCGAAAGATTCATCGGCATCCTCATCGAACATTACGGAGGAGCTTTCCCAGCTTGGTTAGCACCAGTGCAGGTTAATTTATTACCAGTTAATAATGCCTATCATCTCGCTTATGCTCAGGAATTATATGATTTATTAAGAGCTCGCCATATTCGCGTTACTCTTGATGACAGCAATGATAAACTCGGTTATCGCATGAGAAATTCGCAAGTGAAAAAGATTCCTTTCACGATTGTCCTAGGTGATCATGAAAGAGATGAGCGTGCGTTGACTTATCGCCGTTTTGGTTCTAATGAACAAATCACCGTTTCTATTGATGATTTTGTGACTTTAATTGAGGAAGAAATCAAAGATAAAAAACAAAATCTTGAAACAGCTAAAACGAATGACTGATGAGGTTTATGAGATTATGAAAGAAATCAAACCAATTTTAATTGACGATTTACAAAAAATGAATCGGTCTTATTTGAAGGATGAGAAAAACACCATCGTCCGACATTCTCTCGTCTCTGGACCATTAGAGATCGTTTCAAAAAGCGCTGATCACAATAGTGAAACGCGTTTTGCTTTTAGCATTGATATCAAAACCATGGCGGCCACTAATCAAAAATCTTCTGGTCGCTGTTGGATTTTCGCGGCCACTAATCTCTTGCGTGAGATCATCGCTAAACGCTGTAAAATCACCAATTTTGAATTGTCACAAAGTTATCTCGCTTTATATGACAAATTAGAAAAAATTAACTATGCTCTCGAAACCATCATCGATATCCTCGACTGTGATGACGATGATCGAACTTTGCAATTCGTTCTTAAAAATGGCGTTGGTGATGGCGGACAATGGGACATGTTTGTCAATCTCGTTAAAAAATATGGCCTCGTGCCGAAGAGCGCCATGGATGAGTCCTTTATTTCCAGCGCTACTCAAAGCCTCAATGCTCTCATTAATTTTAATATCTCTCGCTTTGCGAGTGAAGCTCGTCTTATCTATCGCCAAAAAGGTCTTGATGAAGTGCGAATGCTCCAAAGACAATTCATCGATAAATGCTATCGCTTATTACTTAACAGTTATGGCAAACCCTTAGAAAAATTCGCTTTTGAATATGTCGATGAGAAAAATAAATACCACATCGTTAATAATCTCACCCCTCTTAAGTTCTATCAGCGCTATATCGGCGACGCTCTCGACGGATATGTCAGTTTAATAAATGCACCGACAAAAGATAAACCCTTTTATCGTTCCTTTACAATTAAATATCTCGGCAATGTCGTCGAAGGCCAAATCGTCAAACATCTCAATCTCCCCATGACGCGCATCAAAGATTTGATTATTGAAACATTGAAAAATGGTGAACTGGTGTGGTTTGGAAGCGATGTCGCTTATTATCGCGATCGTGAAAAAGGGATTTGGGATGATCAGAGTTTTGATTATCAAACCGCTTTTAAAATGAATTATACGATGAATAAGGGTGATGCTTTGACTTATCGAGCCAGCGCTATGAATCACGCGATGGTCATCACTGGTGTCAATCTTGTCGATAACAAGCCCACGAAATGGAAAATTCAAAATTCCTGGGGAACAACCAGTGGCGAAGCTGGCTATTACATCATGAGTGATACCTGGTTTGATCAATTTGTCTATCAAGCGGTTATCGACCGCAAATACTTAAGTCAAGAAGAGCTCGCCTCTTATGATGCTGAGCCCATTGTCTTAAAGCCTTGGGATCCGATGGGTTCGTTAGCGGATTAATTAACTAAAAATAAGAGATACATAGTATCTCTTTTTTAATTGTTGACATTACTTAGTAAATAATGATAATATTCTATTGCAAAAATCGTAGAAAGCAGAACACCCGCTTCTCGCCAGATTGACAAAAGTTGATTGGCTAACGCTACATTCTAGGGCTAGAAATGTTAACGGGTGTGTCATGCATCCGTTTTTTGATCGAAAAAGGAGATGATATTTATCTTACCACGCAAAATGTACGACGGCCGCAAGCCCAATAATCAACCCAAGGATTTAGTGAACGAATGGGTTCGTTTTCCCGAAGTTCTCTTAATTGGACCTCAAGGTGAACAATTAGGTGTTGTTTCTTCTCGTGAAGCACAATTAAAAGCTAACGAGTATGAACTTGATCTTCTCTGTGTCGCTCCCCAAGCAAAACCCCCTGTTTGTAAAATTATCAATTACAGTAAGTGGCGCTTTGAGCAACAAAAGAAAGCTAAAGAAGCAAAAAAGAATCAACATGTTGTTGAGACTAAAGAAGTACAATTAACTCCCCAGATTGGACTCCACGATATGGAAACAAAAGTTCGTGGAGCGATTAAATTCCTTAGCGAAGGGAATAAAGTCAAAGTTGGTGTGCGATTTAGAGGCCGACAAATGGCCCATATCGAAGTCGGACAAGAAGCTTTAGATAAATTCATTCAATTAGTCAGCGAGTACGCTGTCATCGAAAAACCGGCCGTATTAGAAGGAAGATGGCTAACTGCCATTTTAGCGGCCAAGAAAAAGTAGGAGGAAACTTATTATGCCAAAAATGAAAAGCAAACGAGCTCTCATGAAGAGAATTAAAATCACTGGCACTGGCAAAATTGTCAGAGGTCATGCTTATCGATCACACCTAGCCCCACACAAAACAACCAAACAGAAGAGACATTTAATGAAATCTGGTCTTGTTCATAAGACCGATTATAAGAGAATTAAATTTCTCATTATCAAATAGGAGGTAACTAGTTATGGCAAGAGTAAAAGGTGGCACTGTCACACATGCCCGTCGCAAAAAAGTTTTAAAAAGAGCTTCTGGTTACTTCGGAAGTAAACACGTTCTCTTCAAAACTGCTAAAGAACAAGTTATGCATAGTTTACGCTATGCGTACATTTCCCGTCGTTTAATTAAAAGAGATTATCGCAAATTATGGATTCGACGTATCAACGCCGCCTGCCGTATGAATGATATTTCTTATAGCAAATTCATGTTCGGCTTAAAGGTTGCGAACATCAACGTCAACCGCAAAATGCTCGCTGAATTAGCCATTAATGATCCCAAGGCTTTCTCTGATTTAGTCAAGATTGCCCAAAAAGGTCAAAAATAACTAATTGCGTTGTTCAACAAAAAATCTCGCCATAAGCGGGATTTTTTTGTTAGAGCAAATCTTTATTTTCTGTTTCGCTCGTGATGATTTTGACTTCGATATTTGCTAACGCTTCATTAATCATGCTCTCATAATCAAATTTAGCCTCATATTTCAACACTTCATCAAGATGGGGAGAAGTTTTAGGAGCGTGAGGGGTAAAAATTGTACAGCAATCTTCAAATGGTCGAATGGAAATTTCATAAGTACCAATTTTTTTAGCGAGAATGATAATTTCAGTTTTATCCATCGTCGCACAAGGACGAATCACGGGGAGATTAGTAACAGCGTTAATGACATTCATCGATTGAAGAGTTTGACTTGCGACTTGACCAACGGATTCTCCGCTTGAAATAACAGGACATTTTCGTCGACGTGCTAAACGATCGGCCAAACGATACATCATTCTTCGCATAATAGTAATGCAATAGCTCTCATCGGCTTGATCATAGATAGCTTCCTGAATTTTAGTAAACGGGATGATATGTAGACGAATGCGAGGCTGATATTTATTTAATGACGACAATAAATCTTCCAATTTATAAATAACTCCCGCTTGTGTATAAGGAGGAGAAGCAAAATGAATACATTCAATGGTAACTCCTCGTTTCATCATCAAGTAGGCCGCGACGGGAGAATCAATTCCTCCAGAAAGCATGTGCATCGTCTTTCCTCCCACGCCGAGAGGATAACCTCCTGTGCCAAGGAAAGAATGGCAATAGAGATAAGAAGCTTCATCTCTCACCTCGATGGATAAGGTAATATCAGGCTGATGAATATCAACTTTTAAAGAGGTATTTTCGAGGATATAACCTGCAACTTTTCTCGTTATTTCATCAGAGATAAGAGGATAACGTTTATCACTTCTTCGACATTTAATTTTAAAGGTTTGACCCTCTTCCTCTTTAATCAATTCCAAACTTGATTGAGCAATAACATCAATATCGCGAGAACACTTATAAACAAGAGATAGAGAGTAGATGCCACTGATTTCTTGTAGCCGTTCCATGATGGGAAGATAGTCTAAACCATTTAAAGCGATATAGATGTGATCGTATTTGACAATGATTTCCAAAGCTTCAAAAGATTTTAAAGCATGGCGAATATTATCAGCGAGAACGCGAATGAAATCTTTTTTGTTTTTGCCTTTGGTGGATAGTTCACCAAAGCGAACCATAATGTGATCATAGGTGGTCATTGTTTTATTCCTCTTACTATTTCATCTAGCGAAGAAATAAAGAGACTTATTTCCTCTTTGGTATTGTGCTCATCAAGAGAGACACGAATAGTATTCATATACGATTGCTCATCTTTTCCCATCGCCATCATAACGTGACTACCGATTTCTTTTCGCGCTGAGCAAGCGGAAGTTGATGATACCATAATATGGCGATTGGAAAGAGCTTCGACAACAACGCTAGCTTTTCGATTCTTCAAAGAAAAATTGATGATATAAGGGCTGGCGTCAGAGGGTGAATTTATTTCATACCATTCTTTATTATTATTTAAATAATCCGTGATTTGCTTAGTTAATGTAGAAATATAGCTGATTTTTGAAGGAATGTCCGCCATAGCTAATCGAACCGCTTTGCTCAAGGAGACCGCCATCGCGACATCATTAGTGCCCGAGCGATAATTGTTCTCTTGACCACCACCACAATTGAGAGGACAGAGAACGATTTTCTTGCGCTTAAGAAGACCGCCACAACTATTTAAAGCGTGAATCTTATGACCTGCAAAAGAGATTAAATCAATCTCACTATAATCAATATTCATCTTTCCCACGCCTTGAACAGCGTCAACATGAAAAAATGCTTTTGGATATTTCTTTAAAACTTGAGCGATATCATGAAGGGGATTGATGGCACCCGTTTCATTATTAACAGCCATTAAGGAAACTAAAATTGTCTGTTCGTCAAGCGCGGCTCTAAGATCTTCTAGACGAATGATACCTTTTTCATCAAGGGGTAAATAGGTCACGCGAAAACCAAACTTCTCTTCTAATTGTCTCATCACCTCTAAAACCGAGGGATGCTCGCCTAAAGAGGTAATTAAATGTTTCCCGCGATTTTGATATTGGAAAGCGACTCCTTTAATGGCTAGGTTGTTAGCTTCCGTCGCTCCACTAGTAAAAATCATCTCATGATCTTTTAAATTAAAGCAGGTTAAAATTTGCTCTCGAGCTTGCGATAAAAGGCGGAGAGCTTTTTGCCCTTCAAAATGAATGCTGCTGGGATTAGCAATATATTGAGTAGCGACTTTTTGATAGGAGTCTAATATTTCAGGATTAATTAAAGTGTTAGCAGCGTTATCCAAATAAATAATTTTACTTGCGAGCATCCGTTTGTTCCTCAACATGCATGCGACGATAGATGGCGCTAGCGTCATGATAAACCTTTAAAAATTCACCATCATAGAATGATTTTTCTAAGACATTGAGTTGTTGGTGAACATCTTTTTGATGATTGCGATCACGATTAGCATAAACGATCGCGCTTTCCGCTAATTGTGCTTCGCGACATTTATTTTCGGCATCGTCAAAAAAGGCGTTTGCAGCATTTTTCAAAGTATCGACTTTTTCATTGATGGAGGCGACATCAATTGGCTTAACTTTCAAGGCGATGTCAATCTCATTTAAGAGAGAATAACAATTTTCAATTTGTTCTTTATATTTATTGGAGAAGTCTGGAATATCGAGATTGCGAAGCATGCTTTCCACTTGTTTGCAGTGATAATAATAGGCGAAGACCATCGTGTAGGCTTCCTCGCTTGAATACTTTAGAGAGTCGAGATAGGTTTTAAAATCTAGCACTTCGGCATTAGCGGAATCATAATCGCTCGTCAATTCATCAAGTTTGCGTTTTAGCACGCTATAGGGTTGTTTAGTTGAGGAGTGAATAAAATTATCGAGATTGCGTTTCGAGTTGCCTAGTTTATTCATATTTTCTTTTAGGATATTAATCTGTTCTTTTTGTTCATCCGAAATAACATAAATATTATTCACTTCGGGCAATATTGAACAAATCTTTAAGAAGACTTTTTCTAACTCGATAACTTTAGCATAGAGAGCATCGCAAGATTTATTAAAATCTTCCTTATCATTTGTTTCTTCCATTAAAAGATCATGGGTCTCTTCAATCTCTTTTTGAATTTGATCAAGAGATTCCATCACTCCGGCCGTCTCAAGATTCACTAATTTCTTGCGAATTGATTCAATAGTGATATTCCAAACGTCGACGCGATGTTTGAAAGCGAGATTGAAAAGAGGAATGCCTCGACTTTCCACTTCGCTATATTCTTTGGCAATAGCGACAATTTTGTCTGGCACGATTGATTGAGTGAGAATGCATAGATTAGGTAATTGGCTCAAAGCGGAATCAAGAGCTTTGATTACTTTGCCAATGACAGGGATTAGAGCGTTAGCTTCTTCATACTCCGCTCCTTCAATATGATTCTCAAATTCCGAGAAAGAAGTATCGAGTTTGTCAAAAACTTTCGTAAAAGAAGAAGTAACCAATTCCAAATCATTAGAGTTAGCGTAAAAAATTTGTTTAACTCGTCGATAATCCTCTTTTAATTTCAAGATGAGATGACGAGATTCTTCTTCAGGCTTAATGACCTCAAACAAATCATTATCTAATTGATTGACATTTTGTTCAAAAGAAGCGACGGCTTTTCTCGTGTCGAGAATGACATTTTTAATGTTTTGAAATTGATTATTAGCGATGAGAGCTTTAAGTTGTTTAATCATCGACTCTGCAAATTTATCTTCGCCTTCAAAAACACCTTTAAATCGTCGCGAGAATTCATTATATTTTTCAACATATAATAAATTAGTGCGAGAAATAATCTCTAAACGATGAATATATTGAGAGTCTTGACCGATTAACAAGGCATCGAGATAAGAATATTTTCTTTCCAATTCTTTGACTTGGCGGCGAATGGCGTTACGAGAAAAAACGAAATGATAGAGAAGGTAGATACCAAGAGCAAGTAAAATTCCCGCGCCAACACAAATGAGAATAATACCGATTTGATTAGCGTCGATAAGAACAAAACTTGTCATATTTATCTCCTTTCGCTCCTCATTTATACATTAAAAATGTAAGAGTTGATACATCATCCATATTTTATAGGTTTTTTCTCGCAATATAAAACCTTTTCAACAAAAAAATTATTTTCACGAAATTAATCATCATTCAATCAGGAAATAATTTTACATTCTATCCTTTATGGATAGACATCTTTATGGGTCCAAAAAATAGTGGTTGACGAGTCGCAAATAATTCTATATATTATTAACTGCATATAATGCAGCATGTGAATACAGCTTGTCTGATGTCCAACGCCTTAAATAGTAACCTAAGCTCAATGGTGAAATGTTGTGACACCCGAAGTGTGGAATTCATACCTATTCATTATTTTGCACAAAAATAAGGAAAGGAAGGAAATGTATCATGAGATATACAGGATCAAATTGGAAAAGATCTCGTCGTTTAGGCTTTTCAACGCTTGAAACGGGTAAAGAACTTGCCAAGCGCCCATATGGCCCAGGTCAACATGGAAACGATCGCAAGAGAAAACCATCCGAATATGGCAAACAATTAATTGAAAAGCAAAAATTAAGACAGATGTATGATGTTAATGAAAGACAATTCCGTCGTCTCTTCATGATTGCCTTACGCAGTACTGAAGTTACCGGATATGCCTTCATGAAACTCTTAGAGTCTCGTCTTGATAACCTCGTCTTCCGTATGGGATTTGCCCGCACTCGTCGTGGCGCGCGTCAACTCGTCAATCACGGGCACATCGAAGTTAACGGCAAAAAAGTTGATATTCCAAGTTACCTCTGCTCGATCGGTGATGTTATCGCCATTCGAGAGAATAGCAAAGATTTGAAAGTTGTCAAAGAATCTCTTGAATCCCTCGCGACCAAGGTCGGTTGGGTGGAAGTCGATAGCGAAAAGTTATCCGGCAAATTCATCCGCGAAGTTGAACGTAAGGAATTACCACAAGACATCGTTGAATCACAAATCGTTGAATACTACAACCGCAAGCTCTAAAAAAATAACCATCCGAAATTATATCGGATGGTTTTTTCTTGCTCATTTTAGTATTAATAGATGGGATATTTAACTTCTTGCAAGCGAGGATTAGCGTAATTACCTCGTCCTTCTTTGGCTTCTTCTTGACCATCGAGTTCGACGAGATCACCCGTGAAACCACAAGTCATATTATTGACGAAATAAGTTCCCACTCCATACATGCTGACTGGAACTTTTAATTCATTCCAAAGTTTGATTTTTTCGGCATTGAAAGAGGAAGAAACAATGATCTTAACGTAGTTAAAACCTTCTTTATCAAGTGCCTCGCGCAAGGCAAAGACTAATTCTTTACAGACGCCATGAGGATCGAAAGAAGAAGTATCTTTATCATCAAAATAATGGTCGATTAAAGATTTAGAAGTATCAATTCGCACACCATTTAGATGCGTTTTTAAATGTCGAGCTAAGGTAAGAGAGTCTCTAATTACATCATTATGATAATCAATGAGAGCGGTCACTTTTTCATCGGGATAAGATTGACGATAGATATCAGCGGCTCGACAGACATCCCCACCGCATATTTCAATGAGGGCGTGAGGCATTGTTCCCATGCCTTTGCCACCCCACCATAAACCTTGAGCATCAGTGGAAACTTTGTTGATTCCCGCTACAAAAGTAGCATAGCCATCCCCAATTTGAGTGCGATAGTCGTCTTGGCGATCTGCCATTGAGAAGACAGGAATGTCTCCTGCGACGCGCATCACTTCACGCACATTGGTGGCCACACTGCTTCGACGAGCTAAAATGCCATCGATAACTGATTCCAAAAAACCAAAATTTTCATATTTACCTGTCACTTTAAGAACTGGTTCCATGTTTTGAATAATATCGCCATCATTTAAGGCGAGAATTTTGAATTCTTCGGGATGAATAGCAAAAGTGTGAATGAGAGCAATCGCTTCATCGATGCCGCACACCATCGAATCATCTCTTCGTTGAAACCACTGCATAGTCACTATGTGACCAGGAGCGTTTTCCGCCACTATCTTTCGGCTTTTCAAAAAATAATTGGCCGAGTAAAAGCCCTCTCCTAAAGACTTTTCGAACTGAAAAGTGCGATTAGTTAGCCGTGAAATTTGGCCAGCTTTTTTTAATTCTACTTCATTCATTTTCTTCTTCTCCTATCTGAAAAAAATCATTACCAATTACTCCATCTTCATCCACGATATAAATATTCTGACTCTCGGAAAGATTGAGTTCTATGAAAGTACAAATGTGACTATTAATCATTCCTAAACGGCTTTTCTCGGCATGAACGACCTGTCCATTGCTTAGGGAAGTCCCGACTAACGCCACGACAACTTTATCGCCAACAGCGATGGTATCTTTTTGAAGTGTCGCGGTTACGCGTTTATCGCTTATATCAATATTAATAAAATCATTATGATCTTCGGGTTGGATGCTTTTGATTTGACCAATGACATAACCAGAAGAAGCTGGATAATTTAGAAGAGGCAACTTGGCATTTGATAAAATGGAATTGATAACATCAATAAAGAGATGAGAAGGTAAATAAATCAATCCTTTGGTTTTTATCTTAATAATTTTACTAATATTAAAAATATTATAACCGATGATTTGATCATCATGATAAATTACTTCAATATCATGAAAACGTTGAGTGGCACTCATAGGTAAATCATCGCTAAAATCAATCAAAAGGACATCACCAATTGATTTATAGGAATAGTAAAGACAGTATTTATCAATCATTTTTTTGGGCCACGATTCGATGAATCTTTTGTCCTTTCTCACGAAAAGTTAATTCATACTCCGTTGTCATATCAAAATCAGCACACCCATCATAATCATCAAATTTTTCAACAATTTGAAGAGGAGATTGAGCCAGTGTCTCTAAACTATAAGCGTATAAATCATCATTATCGGTTTTGATAATAAGTTGTCCACCTGTCACGAGGACTCGATAATACTGGCGAAGATAAGAAATTGCGGTTAATCGTCTTTTGTGATGGCGTTTTTTTGGCCATGGGTCGGAGAAATTTAAAAAGATGGCCTTAATTGATCGATCATTAATTTTATCTAATACTTCTTCAGCATTCGCAAATAATAACTTAGCATTAGTTATCTTTCCTTCGACGATTTTCTTGGCGGCGATGCCAGCACATGTTACATTTCGCTCCACTCCCACAAAAAGTTGATCAGGGTGAGCGAAAGCCATATCAACGAGAAATTTTCCTTTTCCGGAACCAATTTCTAGAAAGAATGGTGATGTATTGGTGATTAAAAAATCTTCAGAAATCATCACTTCTGGATGTTCATCAATATACGGTTTTGTCCAGGCTTTAAATTTTGTTCTCATCAATCTTTTTTCCTAATTCCACAATCGCACGAGCATAGATAGCGATGCTGAGAAAGAGCGCTGATTTCTTCACTGACTCACTCGGTGAATGCATCTTTGAATCCCAACCGGGGAATTGCATACCAAAAGCAATAACATTATCAGCTTCTTTTGCGTAAGTGCCACCTCCTGTGGTGAGAGGCAAACTTTGATAATCACCAGTTTCTTCTTGATAACAAGATAAAAGAGTGGAAACTAAAATCGAATCAAGGGGATAGAAAAGAAGGGGTGAATAGGCTAAAACCTCAATTTCAAATGGTTGAGAGTCCTCTTTAATTTTATTGAGCAAATCCTCAGGAACTAAACCATCGACATAACGGAAATTCACCACCATAGAAAATTGATTGTTGTCATAATTGAGAAGACCAACATTAAGGCTATTGTGTCCCATGGCTTGACTTTGAGCATCAATATTTAATCCGCGTCCTTCTAAGTCACTATAAAGACGAGCGATGTGTTGCAAGTTGACATCTTGTAAAAAATCAGCTAATTGGGTAATAGCTATCATTCCGGCATTTAAACCAAATTCAGGAGTTGAACCATGAGCAGCTTTGCCGATAAAAACGACTTCCATGCCTTCTTCTAGCATTTGGACCTGAAAATTAATTTTTTGTTCCTTCAATTTTTTAAGAAAGAACTGATTTTCTCTCATTCTAACGACGCATCGCTCAATGACCGAATTGCTCGCGACGCCGCCTTGAATGGAATAAACCCCATTAATGTCAAAAGTTTTTTTAACCTCAAAATTAATAATGCCTTTCTCGCCATAAATCAATGGATAATCCGAATCTGGAGAAAAGCCATATGTCGGTTGTGGTTTTTTAAGTTCCTCAAAATAATGCGTCATGCCAAGCGAGCCACGCTCTTCATTGCCACCGACGAGAAAGCGAACTTGATAATCGCCAAGCAGATGGTTGTCACGCAATAGTTTTAAAGCATAATAGGCTGATAATAAAGGACCTTTGTCATCGGCGACACCGCGACCGCATAAAACATCTTTGTGTTCAGTGACGCTAAAAGGATCTTGATCCCATCCAGTTCCAGCTGGAACGACATCCGCGTGAGCCATAATCGTGATATTTTTATCACCTTCTCCTACGAGTATTTCGACAACCTTATTGTCATAATTGATAACTTTGAAGCCATCGTCAATGGCGAGTTTTTCGATAAAATTCAGCGCTTGACTCACTCCTTGGCCAAAAGGATTTTTATCGCTGATGGTCTTTTCATCATAAACAGAGTTAATAGCCACAAATTGACGAAGGTTAGCGAGAAGTGGCTTTTCATACTCTTGGCTGAGTTTTCTTAAAATAGATGATTTTTGCATAATTATTGCTCCTTTTTGATATATAAATCATTAATCGTTTTAGAAGTTTGTTTATAATAGGGGTTATATTGGGGAAAAGCTTTTGAGAGAGGCCAAGCTATCATGGGTACTAAAATTCCCGCTGCTATCATCTCGATCAAAGCATTCACTGCAATAATCGCACTCAAGACATTCATGAAATTATTATTGAAAGCTAAAGTCTGACGGAAGAACCATAGCATTAATAAGACAAGGAAAGAATGAAAAAGAGTCAAGATAATTGAAGCACAAACATACAAGATAGTCCGCCAAGAAAGAGATGGCAACTTTTTGATAAGAGAAAATAACAATCCGGCCACAAGCCCAAAAATAGCGCGCGGTAAAACAGAAATAAGGGGATTCACAAAAGCGAAATCGATAGAACTAGCGGGCATAGTTAATGCTTTTAATAAGCTAAACAAACCAAAAGCGATTCCGGCGACCAGTCCTTGTTTCCATCCAAATAATAAAGCGCAGACTAAAACGACAATATGAATAGTGCAAATTGAAGCAAAACCGGCAATCGTAATATAACCCACATATGGAACATATGACATAATAGCGATAATAGCGATAATAGCGGCGGAAAGGGTCATTTCCCGAATAACTTTATTTTTCATAGTGGCCCTCGTTTTTCTTGATGATGAGATTCAGACCAAAAAGATTGATGTTTTGATCATAGATAAAATCATCTTTTAAAATATTTTTAACATAGACCGCTCCGCCACCCGTAAGAAGATGTTTGGTCGGATAGCCAATTTCTTTTTCCATTCTTTTGATCATGCCAAGAATCATATCAGCGTGTCCGAAGACAATGCCAGCATTCATCGCTTCAATTGTGTTTTTAGAAATAATGGTCTTTGGTTCTTCTAAAGAAACGCTCGGCAAAAGAGCAGCTCGCTTAGTCAAACTTTCCGCACTGATGGAAATGCCAGGCATAATCAAGGCGGAAGAAAAGGCTCCATTTTTATCTAAAAGTAAAATTTTGCTCGCCGTTCCTAAATCGACAATGATGCTCGGAAAACCATAGATTTCTTTGGTTCCCACTAAATCAGCGATTAAGTCATTCCCTACTTCTAAAGGATTATCAACCTTAAACATTAAACCGGTTTTAACACCTGGTTCAATAATCATTATGTCGTGACAAAAAACACTTTTTATCGCCGCCTTAAGAGGAACATTTAAAGCTGGAACAACAGAAGAATAAATAATGTTTTGTATTTGCTTGATATCAAGCTTTTTACTATTGATTTGTTGGCTGATGATCGTCGCGTATTCATCTTGAGTTTTAACAAAATCGGTAGTGAGAGAAAATCTTTCAACTAATTTGTCTTCGACAAAGACCCCGACATTGATAGTGGTGTTACCCACATCGATACATATATTCATGTTTACCTCCGCTACAATCTCACATCGTGAGTATCGTGCTATCTATTATTATACAACAACTAAATTGATAATTTTGTTTTTAACAATAATTATTTTTTTAATTTGTTTACCTTCCACATGACGTTGGACTCCTTCTTGTTGAAGAGCTAACTCTTTAATTTTTTCATCAGGAAGATCTTTTTCAACCTCAATGGTCGCCCGCACTTTGCCATTAATAGAAACTGCCATGGTAACCCCTGAGGCAATCGTCTTCGCCGGATCGTAAGTGGGCCACGGCTCAAAAGCTAGAGTTTTATCATGTCCGAGTTTTTCCCACATTTCTTCACCGACATGAGGAATAATACAAGATATCATCTTAATTAAACCTTCCGCATATCGAAGAGGCAAGCGGTTGACTTTATAAGCTTCATTAACAAAAATCATCATTTGACTAATGGCGGTATTAAACGCTAATGATTCATAGTCTTCAGTCACCTTTTTGACAGTTAAATGATAGACTAATTCCAATTCAGGAACTTCATCATTTGTGATGACATCATTTTCCACGATTAGGCGGTACACGCGTTCAATAAAGCGGTGTGCACCCTCGACCCCTTGATTGCTCCAGGGTTTGCTCGCTTCCAACGGTCCCATAAACATCTCATAGAGGCGCAAGGTATCTGCTCCAAATTTTTCGACAATATCGCTTGGATTAACGGCATATTCAGGATATCTCTTGCCCATTTTAATGCCATTTTCGCCTAAAATCATTCCTTGGTGAACTAATTTTTTAAAGGGTTCGTCAAAAGAAAGGTAGCCCTTTTGATGAAGATACTTCGTCCACACACGAGCGTAGATTAAATGTCCGACCGCGTGTTCAGGACCACCGACATATAAATCGACAGGAAGCCAATGATCAGCCAATTTTTTATCGCAAAAAATTTGATCATTATGAGGATCGACATAGCGAAGGAAATACCAACTTGATCCAGCGCTTCCTGGCATAGTAGAAGTTTCACGAACTCCACTCATGCCATTAAAAGAATACTCTTTCCATTGTGTGGCGGCATCAAGTGGTGAATGACCATTATGACCTTTATAATCTTTTAGTTCTGGAAGGACAAGAGGGAGCTCTTCGTCACTTAAAGCATGGATTGAACCATCAGCCATATGAACGACCGGAACGGGTTCACCCCAATAACGTTGACGGGCAAAAATCCATTCTCTAAATTTATAATTTACTTTCTTTTCTGCCAATCCTTTTTGACTGAGTAAATCAATAATTTTATTGATGGCATCTTCTTTATTTAGACCATTTAAAAATTGTGAATTGATATGAAGACCATCGCCTTCATAGGCTTCTTGAGTGACGTCTCCACCACTTAAGACAGGGATGATATCCAAGTGAAATTTTTTCGCAAATGCATAGTCGCGACTATCGTGAGCTGGAACAGCCATAATGGCTCCTGTGCCATAAGAGGCTAAAACATAATCGGAAATATAGATGGGCAAAAGTTTTTGATTGACGGGGTTGATAGCGTAAACACCTAAAAAGCATCCTGTTTTCTCTTTAGAAAGGGAGGTTCTTTCCATCTCGCTTTTGAGACTAGCCTCGCGAATATATTGTTCCACTGCGAGACGACATTCAGGAGTGACGATATCATTAACTAAAGGATGTTCAGGTGATAAAACGCAATAGGTGGCGCCAAAAAGGGTATCGGCTCGAGTGGTAAATACTTCAAATTTCTTATCCGTATGAGCGACATTAAATAAGATAGTGGCGCCTTCACTACGACCAATCCAATTTCGTTGAATTTCTTTCGTCGACTCTGGCCAATCGATGCGATTAAGACCATCCAACAATTCTTCCGCAAACTGCGGCTGATCTATGACCCATTGCTTTAAATTCTTGCGCACAACTGGATAACCACCACGCTCCGATTTTCCATCGATGATTTCATCGTTAGAAAGCACGGTACCCAGTTCTTCGCACCAGTTGACAGGCATATCGATATATTTGGCATAACCGTCAAGAAATAATTGCTTAAAAATCCACTGGGTCCATTTGTAAAAAGATGGGTCACTGGTCGAGATGACCTTTGTCCAATCATAGTCAAAACCAAGCTCTTTTAATTGTTTGGTAAAAGAAACGATGTTTCTCTCGGTAAATCCATTAGGATTGTGGCCAGTTTGAATCGCATATTGTTCAGCGGGCAAGCCAAAGGAATCATAGCCCATTGGATGTAAGACATTAAAACCTTGCATTCTTTTCATTCGGCTAAGAATATCAGTTGCTGTATAGCCCTCGGGATGCCCAGCATGAAGCCCTACTCCTGATGGATAGGGAAACATGTCTAATACATAGTATTTAGGTTTTGAAAAATCATAAATATCGGTTTTAAATGTTTGGTGTTCTTCCCAATATTTATGCCATTTTTCTTCAATTTTTCGATGATCGTAAGACATAAGTGCTCCTTTATTTTTTGGTTTCTAGACTTTGATAAATCGCTAAGTATTCTTTTGCGCTTTTGCTCCATGAATTATCAGTTTTAAGAGCGTTGCGCATCAATTGTTTGCGGAGAGGAAGATCTTGCCATTGATCAAAGGCATAAAGACAAGTGTTTTTCATGGCTTCTTGGTCGAAATCGTCAAAGCCAAAGCCGTTAGCAGTCTCTTCATTTGAGCCATCATAACAGATGACAGAATCTTTTAAGCCACCCGTACGGCGAATGATAGGCAAGGCTCCATATCGCTGAGCAATCATCTGTCCTAAACCACAAGGTTCAAAGAGCGATGGCATTAAGAAGAAATCACTACTAGCGTAAATTTGATGAGCAAGTTGATCATTATATCCAATATAAATAGCAATATTATTAGGATATTTTTTGCGAATCTCTTCCATCATTTGTTCATATTGATATTCTCCTGAACCAAGAAGGACAATATTCGATCCCTTTTGAGCGAGAGCCTCAAGAGTGGGAAGAATAATATCTAATCCTTTTTGCCAAGTTAAGCGCGAAATTAAAGAGAAGAGAGGTTGCCCGAAATCTTGAATGTGCATCTGAGCAAAAAGCTTTTTCTTATTCTCTTGTTTTTGCTTTAAAAAATTCACGCCATTATAAGGGAATTCAATAAAACTATCTTCGTGAGGATTAAACTCTTGATAATCAATGCCATTTAATACTCCCATAAAATCATATTCTCGTAATTTCAAAACGGATTCGAGCCCCATCCCACCTTCGCGTGTGAGAAGTTCTTGACGATGATTAGGAGAGACGGTCGTAATTTTATCCGCGTATTCAATTCCGGCTTTTAAAGCTGAGACTTGATCTTTAAAGCGCAATCGACCATTCTCATATAATGAATCAGGTAAATTGTAATAGTCACCTAACGATGAAGGTGCCATCATTCCTTGGAAAGCGGGATTATGAATGGAAAAAACAAATTTAGTTTTACGGAAATAATTCGCAGCGTAGATATCTTCTTTAAAAAGACAAGGAATCATGCCAGCGTGCCAGTCATGAACATGGATAATATCAGGAATTAAAGAAACATGATAGAGAAGTTCTTTGCTCGCTAAGGAGAAGAACGCAAAGCGCTCATTGTCATCCCAGTCACCATAGAGATGATCCCGATCAAAATAGCGGGAATTATCAATGAGATAGAAAGTAATTCCCGAATCATAGGTATAGTAAACATCGGCGCGTTCACTACGCCACGACATCGGAACCACAAAAGAACTAACTTTTTTGACCGAAGGGCGAGTGGTTTGTTTGATAAAACGATAATAAGGTAAGATGATAAAAACCTCTTCCCCCATCACCGCTAGTTCTTTGGATAGAGAATAGATGACATCCGCTAGTCCACCAGTTTTGCATAGGGGTCTAGATTCGCTCGCAATCATCACAATTTTCATTAAATATGAGCTCCTTGTTCGATAAACAAGACATTGTCCGTTTCTCCAGCGACATCATGACATTCTGTGATACGAACGGATTTATCCGCTAAGACATAATTCATCTTGATTCCTTTACCGATAATCGATTTGGTAAAGATAATCGAATTTTCGACCACGCTGTCTTCTTCAATGATGACATCACGGGAAATAATTGAATTGCGGACTTTGCCTTTGATAATGCAACCATTAGCGATAAAACAATTTTTCACATTCGCTTTTGGTCCATAGAGGGCAGGCGGTGTGTTATGAGTCACGGTATAAATAGGCCAGTTCTCTAAGAAAAGTTGAGAACGGCGCGAGTAATTTAAGAGAGCGAGAGATTGGCTGATATAATCATTTAAATTCAAAATGGGAGCCACAAAACCTTTAAATTCATAAGCATTGAGAACGATGAGACCTTCATCGACACAATATTTAATCATTTTACGCAAAGAATAAAGGAGAGAGACATCTTTAGATAATTTGAGGATTTTTTCAAAAGCTGAGCGATTGAAAACGTAACTGCCTAAAGAGATGTCGGCTTCTCTCTTTAATCCCGCATTGGTGGAAATCTTTTTGATTTGTCCTTTTTTACCAATTTCAATCTCGCTGCAGTTGAGATAATCTTTATCTGCTGATTTGACATGTTTATAGATGATAGAAGCATCAGCCCCTGAAGCGATATGAGCTTCAATGAAAGGGCGGAAATCAATGGAGGCGAGGATGAAAGGGTTTGTCACGACGATATATTCCGAATCTTCTTCTTCGAAGAAAGAATAATTGGCTAAGACATTACCAATATCGGTATTAAAGCGAGGATTAGAGAGATTTCTCTCATTAAAAAATAAACGCAGATAACCAGTTTTTGTATTGTTTATCCAGGCTTGACCTTCGCGAACATGGGCGCGAACGGCTCGCACATTATTTTGAACGAGAATATTAATGCGATCAATTCCGGAATTAGAAAGGTTGGATAAAGCGAAATCCATCAAGCCATAACGGCCGAGAAATGTCACCGCGGCTAGAGGACGATTTTCGGTTAATATACCAAGATTTGGTCCATCGTGCAAATTGCAAATACCCACGATATTTTTCATTATTTCATTCCTCCTGTCACTAAAACAACCTCTTGACTATCTAGATTAATTTTTTCTTTTTCTTCGACGACGGCTCCTGGAGCAATGATAGCGTTATTGACTTGCGCCCCTTTCTTAATTCGGGCTCCTGCCATAATCACACAGCGTGTACAAGTCGCATTTTCTTCAATGATGACTTCATTAGAAATAACGCACGAATCAGCGGATCCTAAAATGATGGCCCCTTGGTTAGCGATACTTCTTTTGATGGCGCCGCGTTGACCGACGTATTGAGGCACACTATGGGTGTCCTCACTATAGATTCTAGTAAATTCATTATTGTCAAAAAGATCGAGTTCACGACAATCAAGAGCGATATCCATATTGGCTTGATGTAAAGAAGCGAGAGTTCCGACATCTTTCCAATAGCCTTTAAAACGATAAGCCTGAAGTTTTTTACCTTCGGCTAACATCGTTGGAATAATGTTTTTTCCAAAGTCATGATCAGATTCATCATTCTTTTCATCTTCTTTAAGATATTTGCGGAGAATTTTCCAAGAAAAGACATAGATGCCCATCGAGGCAAGATTGCCTTTTGGCACTTTAGGTTTTTCCTGAAATTCGACGATTTGATCATCTTGATTAACGGACATAATACCAAAACGACTCGCTTCACTTGGATCGACTTCAATGACCGAAATCGTCGCATCAGCGTTAGTTTTAATATGTAAATCAATCATTTTGTTATAGAGAGTTTTATAAATGTGATCACCTGAAAGAATCAAGACATAATCAGGATCTTGTTCATCAAGAAAATCAATATTTTGCGTGATAGCGTCAGCCGTTCCTTTGTACCACTTAGCGCTTTCCTCTGTTTGATGAGGCGTTAGTGTCGCCATAAAGGAGTGCACGCCATTGAGACCCCATTTCTCGCCATTTCCTACATAGCTATCTAAAGCGGTTGATTCATATTGCATCAACACTCCGACGTTATTGATTCCACTGTTCGCACAATTGCTTAAAGGGAAATCGATAATGCGATATTTAGCGGCGAAAGAAACCGCTGGTTTGGCAATTTTTTTTGTCAAAGATTCAAGTCGAGTCCCCTTCCCACCGGCGAGGACCATGGCAACGATTTTATACGGCATTATGTGCACCTCCGCGTATACCCATAGTCTAGCACACGCCCGCTCACACTAAAACTAAAAAGAGGCACTACATCTCATTGTTTTATGCTAATTATCTTTTTATTTATTAAAAAAATAGATAAACTTGAGGTAATGAAAGTCAAACCGTCATCAAAAAAAATGATCTTCATCTCGCTAGGGATAACTTTATTTTGTGGATTATTAATCTTTACCACATGCATTAGCATCTTTTTATTTCAAGAATGGAACTATGTTCAATGGTTAATTATTGGTGTTTATATCGCTACCAGCATTTCCATTTTCTTTATCTCAAGCAACAGTTATTTTTATTATATTGAATCTAAATTTCTACGCATTATTCGTTTCAAAAAAGTCATCAAGTATCCATATGCGGATATCTTGTGGCTTGATCAGAGCAAAGGCGAAAAAAATGGAACGATTACTTTTGTTTTAAAAACAGGAAAAGTTATCTATTTAATACCCGATGATGAAGGACTGGTGTATCGAGCCATCTTAAAAAACAGTAAAAATCTCTTATCAAAAGAAGAAATCATTCATCGTTTCCCAGGAATTAAATTATAAAATCCAATTTGTTTATTGCATAAACGAGACTGGTGTGATACGATTTTCAAGAACCAAAGGAGGCCTACGATATGTCAAGAGTATGTCCAATTACTGGTAAAGGACCATTGAGTGGTAACAGTCGTTCCCATTCTTTAAGAGCATCCCGCCGCAGATGGAATTGCAATCTTCAAGTCCGTACAATCGTGGTTGACGGCCAAGAAATGCGCGTTCGTATGTCAACCCGCGCCTATCGCAGTCTCAACAAACAATACAAATCAGAATAGGTTGTTAATTCCTTAAATAAAAAAATAGCGGTCGAAGAAACCGCTTTTTTTATCTTAAAAAGCAAACGTTAAAATAAATATTAAGAGCTCGTTAATATATAAGAAGAAAAAGAGAAGCCATTCCGTAAAGGCTAGAGTTAAGACATTGGGACGAATATATTTGATGGTTCCATCTTCACTGACAACTTTCTTCATGCGCAAATTAAGAGTTAACTTTGGGTTGAGCAATAAAGCTAAAGTCACAATTGTCATCACCAGCGATAATCCAAAAACGATAAGAGGAATGGGGGTTGATTCGCTGATGCTCATCAAATATTGATTATAGACAAAAGATCCAACGCAAATGGAAGATGGCAACAAGAATGAAAAAATGATGAATAAGATAAAAATGCTGCTATGAACACGAATGTGATCAAGAGGCACAAAAGCTAGTATTAAAAAGAGAATAGAGGCCAGAACTCCGGATATTAAAGCGGTGATGAAAAAGCCATTATGAAAATTTAAATCAAAGGTGCTAAAAAAGAAAGCGAAACCTAAAATTGTTAAAATAAGGGCGGTATTGCCATAAAAATTATCAGCAAAACGACTTTTATAGTTTAGTTCATAAGGAAACATATTACGGACACTATAGGTAACTTTGTACTTATTTTTATAATGAATAAAAGAGGCGACTAAAAAGAGGCCACCAAAGAGAATTGATAAAAGAAAACTAGGGAGAGAAAATTGCATTTTATACCTTCAATTCTTCGATCGCTTTTTTGATATTTGGAGCTCCAAAAACAAAGGATCCTGCAACGAGAACATCAACGCCCATTTTTCGACATTGCTGTCCTGTTTCGCCGTTAATTCCTCCATCGACTTCAATAAGGGTGTGAAGTTCATTTTCATCGATGTAATTACGCAAACGCAAAATTTTAGTTAACGAATCAGCGATAAATGTTTGACCGCCAAAGCCAGGCTCGACCGACATAATTAAGACTAAATCAAGACTATACAAAAAGGGAAAAACAACGCTGATGGAAGTACCTGGTTTAATTGACAAGCCCGCTTTTCCTCCCGCTTCATGAATGATATCAATAATTTCAAAAACTTCAGAATCACTTTGGCATGCTTCGTAGTGAAAGGTTAAATAATCAGCCCCAGCTTCGACGAATTTTTTAGCAAATTCTTTCGGGTTCGAAATCATAATATGAACATCGTTGACCATGTGATGACAAGTTGCAATGTCTTTTAAAACAGGTAATCCAAAAGAAATATTGGGCACAAAATGTCCATCCATCACATCAAAGTGAAGCCAATCAGCTCCTGCTTCTTGAACGGCATGAATGTCGTCGGAAAGATGAGCAAAATTAGCGCTGAGAAGAGAAGGGGCGATAAGAGCAGTTTTCATTTCGAATACCTCTGCGATCGAAAGATCGTTTCATTTGAAAGAGTGACGTAGCAACTATAGGCTACTGAAGAAATTATACCATCATTTAAAGCCTTTTTCACGGCGCAGCGATCTTCGGATAAGTGAAGGCAGTTAGAGTAGTAACATTTTAAATAAAGTTTTGCAAAACCAGGAAAATATTGGGCGAGATCTTCTTTATATAAATCGAGATCTAAAGAGGAAAATCCGGGAGTATCAGCGATATAGCCGTTTTGATAGGGAAGTAGAACGACTTCCTTAGTCTTGTGTTTGCCTCTTCCGAGAGCGCGAGAATATTCGCCAACAGCTCGTTCAAATTGTGGATCAATTGCGTTGATGAGGGAAGATTTTCCCACTCCCGTTTGACCAATTAAACAAGTGGTATGATGACTGAACAATTTTCTGACTTCTTCAAGGCCAGTCTTGTCCTTGTTGCTGACAACGTAGACATTTATTGAGATATCATTAAATACTTTTTTAATTTCATCGATATATTCTTGATTGTCATAACAATCAGATTTAGTGAGAATCAAATGAGCTTTAAGACCATTCATATTCGCATAAGTTAAGTACTTAAAAGCTAAGAGATAAGAAAAATTGGGTTCAATAAGAGATTGAACAATGAGCATTTGATCAATATTTGCTACTTGAGGTCTTTTTAATTGCGAAGTGCGAGGATAGACGGCTTGAATGATGAGATTGATGTCGTCAAGTTCGACATTATCGCCCACCATCGGATGAATCTTCTCTTGACGAAAAAAACCACGGGCCGGAACATGATAAATGACCTCATCACAACTGACGGAATAAATACCACAACTTAAGGCGAGAATTTTACCTTCCATTATTTAAATCCAAAAAAACGAGCGAAAAAGTTTTTCTTTTCCTTTAATAATTTGGAATTTTGATTCAATTCCACTAAATCATCGTGCATATCCTGAGCATTTTGATAACGCTCTTTTAGACTGCGATTAGTGGCTCTCGCAATAATTTTTTCGACTTCCTTAGAACAATTGGGCAGATATTTGCGGGGTGAAGGAACTTTTTCACGAATATGAGCTACTACCACCGCCACAGGATCGACATCATTAAAGGGGACACGGCCCGTAATCAATTCGAAAAAAGTTACTCCTGCCGCGTAGATGTCTGATTGAGGAGAAGCGGGGTAACCGCGCGAGATTTCTGGGGCTAAATAATGAACAGAGCCAATAATTTCTTTAGGTTTGCCTTTATTCATGGTGATATTTAATGTTTCAGCGATGCCAAAATCGCCGAGTTTAACCGTTCCATCAGGAAGATAGAAGATATTTTGTGGTTTGACGTCGCGATGGACGATATTATGCTGATGAGCATAGGAAAGAGCAGCGGTTAATTGAATCATGATGCTCACAGCTTCCTGAATAGGAAGACAAGAGCGAAAATCTAAAACATCTTTAAGATTCTGTCCCGCCACATATTCATTGGCGATATAAGGAATGCCTTCAAAGGTTCCGTGATTATAAACTTTGACAATATTAGGATGGTCTAAAGAAGCGGCAATAGTCGCTTCATTTTGAAAGCGGCGAAGATTGATGGGATTCTTCATCACATCTTCCCGAATTAATTTTATTGCCATTCTCTTTTTGGTGATGATATCAGAGGCTTCATAAACTTCCGCCATTCCACCATGACCAATACGAGCGACAACGCGATATCTCTCATCGATAACAGAACCTATTTTGATCGGCATTACTTATTAGCCTCCCAAATGACCACAGCGATATTATCACTGCCTCCATTTGCATTGCTTAATGAAATTAATTCATTAACTTTTTGCTCGGTTGTATCATCACTTTTTAAAATAGTTCCAATTGCTGATTCATCGACATTGTTATATAAACCATCGCTGCAAACGAGAATGTTTTCGTTGCGGTAAGCAGTGATGCGAATATCGACATTAAGAGAAGGAAAAATACCTAAAGCGTTAGTTAAAACATGGCGTTTAGGATGGGTGAGCATCTCTTCTTTTTTAATTTTTCCTGTTCGGTATAGATAGGCAACATAAGTCTGATCTTCGGTAATTTGAGCAATTTCATCGTTATGAAGAACATAAGCACGAGAATCACCGATTTGAGCGGTAATCATATAATTGGACATGATGAGAATCATAGTTAAAGTTGTTCCCATGCCTTCATACATCGTATTTTTTTGCGCTTCATTATAAATGGCGTTGTTGGCTTTTTTAATGATATCCATCGCCCACTTCATCGCCAAAAAACGCGAGAAAAATTTCTGTTTTTCTAAAAAGGCATCGCTGATCATTTTAATGGCGATGGAAGAGGCATAATCACCTTTATTGGCTCCTCCCATCCCATCGCACACTAAGAGAAGAATATTTCCTTTTGTGTTAGTTAAAGCATTAGCGCGATCTTCATTCGAAAGACGCACTTTGCCAATATCAGTGGCAAAAGCATAGGTTCCAGAGATGTAATTCTTTTGCTTCATAACTTGTTTTCTTCCACTTTCGCGCGTAATTGTCCACAAGCGGCATCGATGTCAGAGCCAAATTCTTTGCGAATGGTGGCCGTGACACCACCTTTGGTTAAATAATCAAGAAAGGCGTGAACGCGATTGCCACTGCTTCTCTTGTAATCATATAGATTAGTTTCATTATACGGGATTAAATTGACATATCCCATCGTTCCTTTAATTAATTTGATTAATTGTTCAGCGCATTCTTTCGTATCATTGATATCCGCTAGTAGCAAATATTCATAGGTCACACGTCGACCGCTGAGAGCTTCATATTCGCGAATAGCGGGCATTAATTGTTCCAAAGGATAGGCTTTGTTTATTTTCATGAGTTGATCTCTTAATTCATTATTCGGAGCGTGCAAAGAAATGGCGAGATTAGTTTGCAATCCTTCGCGAGCATAACGCTTAATTCCTTCGATAATTCCACAAGTGGACACAGTGATATGGCGTGCCCCGATAGCTAAACCTTTAGGGTGATTTAAAATGCGAATAAAATCTAAGACATTATCATAATTGTCAAAGGGTTCACCTGTTCCCATAATCACGACATGAGTGACATGTTGACCTTGGCCTTCATCTTGCAGTATTTGATTAATAATCAAAATTTGAGCCATCATTTCATCGACCGTTAAATTTCTCTGCTTTCCTAAGCGTCCGGAAGAGCAAAAAGAACAGCCCATGTTACATCCCACTTGGCTCGAGACACAAACAGCATTCCCATACGAATAACGCATGAGAACAGTTTCCACTTTCGCACCATCCGAAAGAGAGATTAAAAGCTTTATGGTTCCATCTTGACTCTCTTGTTTTAGATAACTTGAAGGAAGATCGAGAGTATATTTCTCTTTTAAAACTTCGCGAAATTTCAATGAAACATCCGTCATCTCATCAAAAGAGCGGGCCTTTTTTTCATAGATCCATGTATAGAGTTGGATAGCGCGGTAAGGCTTTTGACCTTCCGCTACCATCTGAGCGGTTAATTTACTGATTTCTTGTCCAAATAAATTAATCATGAGGTAACACTTCTTTCTTTAAAATAGCGAAATAAAGACTGTCTTCATATTCGCTGAAAGGAAAAATTTGTTGCTCTTCCACGAGAGAAAAAGTTGGGTTATTTTCTAGGAAACGTTTAATTAAGCGGTGGGATTCTTTTTTGTTAATCGTCGGAATAGCATAAATGAGTTGCCCGCCTTCTTCCACGAGGTCTCCGCATTCATGCAAGAGATATTCTTCACCTTTGATGACACCATCGAGTTGTTCTTGAGTGAAATGGAGAAAATAATCAGGTGTCGATTTGAGCAAAGCGAGTTGAGAGCTGCGTGGAAAAACAAAAAAAGTATGAACAGGTTTAGAGATGCAAGTCACCACCGAAGTGGGAACAGCCTCATAATAGCAAGCGTTGACGAGATGAAAATTCTCAATCGTCTTCTTGCTCGCAAAGAAAGCTTGGCTATCACCTATCACTAAATCAAATTTAACTTTATTATCATATTTATTGAGCAAGGAAAGAAAAGCGTTATTTGGGAAGCCAGAGTAGATGGCAATTCCGCGGATTGGATCAGTATCAGCTTTTTCAAAAACAGAATACCAACTTGGAGAAACATCAATGATTTCTTTTTTGATAAATGCGGAATGCCTTTTAAGATTTTGTTTTTCATTTGGTAAAACATAATTTTCAAACGCACTAGCGCTCAAATCCGAATATTTATTTAATAAGCCTTCTCTTTTAATTACTGTGTTGTTGACGAGATAAAGATTAGAGGCAGGTTTGGAATTAGCCCGCAATATGCGATAAGTCAGATATTCACCATAATGTTTGCTCCACATCTTCACCAGCCAAAGAGGGGTATTGAAGCGATAGGAAAGAAACTGAGGCGAATCTTTTGCGACATCACTAGGAATGAGTTTTTCAACATCGCTGGTCGCTTCATCAAGTTTAGTCAAAGCCGCTTTTTTATCGCTGCTTTCTTTTAAAGACATGCTCTTCAAAATAAGGGTTGCTTCTTCTGGCGATAGAGCGTGAAGAAATAGTCGATTAGAGAGATAGATAAAAACTAAACATCGATCATGTTCATCTAAAGATGGGAGATGCTGTTTCACGAGAAAATCAAAAATATAAAAATGGCGAAGTGAGCATCCAACAAATTTAACAATTTGACTTCTTTCCACCGATGAGACACCTTCTTCTTTAAGGAAGTGATTAACCGCCATATTAAAAGGAGCGTTCTCTACTAGAACAGAAAAAAGAATATTAGAACTTAGTTGGACAATTTTATTCATTATTCGCCTGGATTAAAATCTTTAAAGATATCGCCAGTATAAATCTGGTCATCCGAATCGCCTTCTTCAAGGTCTTCATCGCTCTCTAAACTTTCATCTGGCTCAACGATGTTTTCTTCGGTGATGTAGCGGGGATATTTGTCGTTGATCTTTTGGTAGCGATTATCTTGAGAATAATAGTAGAATTCGACAGCGATATGAATAGCTACTTCCCCAATTCCATTCAATAAGAGATTAGCCATGGTGTCTTGTAAAACACTCACTTTCATCGGAGCGTGAACATGGATGATAATGTTCCAAGAAGTCTGCTCTGTTCCGTTATGGAAAACCATGCAGTTTGGAGCGATGAAATTGACCTCATCTTCTTCCACTTCATAAAGTTTCGCCACGAGGGGGGTTAATTCTTTTGATAGATGTCCCACCACAAATTGATCAAGACCATAAAAAATAATAGTAATCATAATTTAATCCTTCGGTTTATTATAATACATCCTAATACAAATTTTTAACTAAAAATTGTATGGATCGATGTTAATCGTTAAATTAATGTTGGCTTTCTTTTGATAAATATCAATGAGCCTCTTCAATGTTAACTGAATCTTGTCATAATCGCGATATTTAATTAATACCGTTCGCAAAAAAGATAAATGATCGCGAGGGATGTAAGGTGTCGTCGGACCTAATATAGTCGCCATTTCCCCAAGTTGTTCGTTTAGAAAATCGACGACATTATAGGCTTGCGTAATCACCTGTTCTTCTTTCTTTCCGGAAAGAGTAACACTAGCTAGATAGCAATAAGGCGGATAGCTTTGCAATTTGCGCATTCCCATCTCTTTAATATAAAAGCCCTCATAGTCTTGACGAGCGGCATAAGTAATCGCATAATGCGAGGGATTGTAGGTTTGAATGATGGCTTCGCCAATCTTGTCTTTGCGCCCCGATCGGCCGACAGCTTGGGTAATGAGTTGAAAAGCTCGTTCAGAGCTGCGATAAGAAGGCATTGAAAGACCGATATCCGCTAAGACTATACCAACCAAAGTAACATCAGGAAAATCATGACCTTTGGCAATCATTTGAGTGCCAATTAATATATCGGCTTCCTTACGGCGAAAAGCTTCAATAATTGAGGGAATTTTTTGGCGTATCTTTGCTGAATCGCTATCGAGTCTCAAAGTTTTAGCTTGGGGAAATAGACGATGAACCTCTTCTTGAATTCGCTCGGTTCCAAAACCAGTTTTCATTAGGTAGGGTGAACCGCATTCAGGACATGTATCAGGCATTTTTTCCACGTAATCACAATGGTGACATTTCAACATATTATCACTTTTGTGATAGGTTAAAGCAATTCCGCAGGTTGGGCAGCGGAAAACATGACCGCATTGGCGACAAGAAACATTAGTGGAAAAGCCACGGCGATTAATCAACAAAATGGCTTGTTCGTGTTTAGTTAACACAGTGGCTAATTTTTGGCGAAGAGTGAGAGAAAAAATATATGATTCTCGATCAATATTGCGATAATCAGTTAAGTTAATGATCGTGGTCTTAGGAAGTTTTTGTTCATTAATGCGTTTCTTTAAGGTCAAGAGATGATAGACACCTTTACTCGCTCGAGCTCGTGACTCTAAAGAGGGAGTGGCGCTTCCAAGGAGAACTTTCGCCCCCTGCATTTTGCCTCGCATAATGGCAACTTCACGAGCGTGATAAAAAGGCTGGCTATCTTGTTTATATGATTCAACATGTTCCTCATCGAGAATAATCAATCCAATATTTTCTAAAGGGGCAAAGATAGCGCTACGCGCTCCAATGACAACTCGGCATTCACCACGCGCAATTTTACGATACTCATCATATTTTTCGGCGGGAGTTAATTCACTATGAAGAATCGCGACTTTGTTTTGAAAGCGACGAATAAAATATTCCATCATCATGGGAGTGAGTGAAATTTCAGGAACGAGCATTAAAACACTTTTACCTCGTTTTAACTGCTCTTCTGATAACGAGAGATAGACTTCTGTTTTTCCACTGCCTGTCACACCTTCGAGAAGATAGACTTCATCCTTTGATTGATCGAATTCAGCGATAACCTTCTGTTGTTCTTCCGTCAATAAAGGAGGCTTTTCATATGTATATGTAGGAAGCGATAATCGTCTTTTTTCACTGAGAACGATCTTTATTCTTCCGCTATCAAGGAGTTTCTTAATAATACTTGGAGAGCCAATTTCTCGCTTTAATATCTTCTTTTCTCTTTGAATGAGACGCAAAATTTCAATTTGCTTGTCAGTGAGATTTTCTTCGCTGTAATTGTCGAGCGTCACATATTGATCGTAAGCAATCTTAGGAGCTTTTAAAGAAGAACGACGAGGCGACAAAGAAGGAGGAAGCATCGCTTGCAAGACGCTGATGCGAGGAGCGAGATAATATTCTGAAACTTGATTTACTAAATGAAGCAAGTCTTCATTCAATAAAGGAGATTCATCGATGACATCAACAATTTCATCAAAATGAAAACCCATCTCTTCTTCTAATTGTTGAGGGGAGAGAGGTGAATCTTTAACTGATAAGACATATCCAACCAGCTCGCGATGATTAAACGATATGAGAACACGAAAACCAGGCGCTACCTTCTTTTGACCTTTATAAAGGTAAGAAAAAGGACGATCCAGAGTGTGACTAGCATATTCAATAAGTACTTCGATTATTTGCATGCTTCTTGATCGTCCTTACATGTTTAATTGATGAATTTTTTTAAGGATTAAATGGGTAATTTCTGAAGCCGCTCGCCCGAGGCGATCATTCATGACGATATGATCATAGTTTTCTGTCATCGTCATTTCTTTTTGACCTTTTTCTAGTCGCTCATGAATAATTTCTTCCGATTCGCTCTTGCGATTGCGAATGCGTTTTTCCAAAGCCTTTAGTGAAGGAGGCATAAGGAAGAAGGAAATAACTCCTTCATCATTTTGTAGGCGGGAAAGAACTTGTTTAGCCCCTGTGATTTCAATTTCAAGAAAAACGTTTTTGCCTTGTTCTCTCAATTCATTCACCTTGTCTTTGGGGGTCCCATAACGGTTGCCGACAAATTCTGCCCATTCTAAGAAATTATGATTGTCAATATTCTTTTGAAATTCTTCTTGGCTGACAAAATAATAATCAACACCATTTTGTTCCATATTACGGGGCTGACGAGTCGTCATTGAAATAGAGTAGACTAAATTAAGCTTATTAT